>NZ_QNRN01000006.1:237480-329897 GCF_003315125.1 Bacillus sp. DB-2
CCTTGAATACCTTGAGGTCCAGTAGCACCAGTCACGCCCGTGTTACCCCTAGGTCCGGTAGCACCAGTCACGCCCGTGTTACCTCTAGGTCCGGTCGCACCAGTAGCACCTGTGTTACCTCTAGGTCCGGTAGGTCCAGTAGGTCCAGTAGGTCCTCTGCCGAACGAAGCTGAATTAACTAGAGTAGTTTGTAACTCTGCAATTAATTTAAGGAGTTCTTGGAGTGTACAAGGATCAA
Source organism: Bacillus sp. DB-2 (assembly GCF_003315125.1). Classification (NCBI taxonomy): domain Bacteria; kingdom Bacillati; phylum Bacillota; class Bacilli; order Caryophanales; family Bacillaceae; genus Bacillus; species Bacillus sp. DB-2. The sequence goes on from NZ_QNRN01000006.1 coordinate 237,719, forward strand.
TTCGGAATAACTTTGTAATGTAAAGTAAATAATTAATTAAAATTTGAAGTTCAACAAATACAGCACTTGCTACGAAGGTTGGATTTTTTAATATAGTTATTAAGTTTTTAATGATGGCTAATCCTTGTGCTTTCAGAGCGGAAGTAGTGTCTAGTGAACAGATGAATTTGCTTAGTAGGTGCAATGTATCTATTAGATTCTCAATGTTTTTGGGAGATGGATTGGCGAAAAGTTTAGGGATTATTTTTATTAAATCGTTAATGATTGCACGGAATGTTCTAATTTGCGCTTTAGTAATTGGAATCGTTGGGGTAGTTGGAATTCGTCCAGCGCTAGTTGGAAAGCATGGATTGGAGTATTTATTTTGATTGTCGTTAAAGCGAGACATTAAATCTCTCCTTTCTAATAAGAATGTGAACGAAACTCATCATAGTAGATGCAGAGAGTAGTTAAATGGTCATAGTGAAATGGATTCTTTCGAGAAAAAATAAAAAAAACGCCTTATTATAGGGCGTTTTTTTTATTTTCAGCATATTGATAATATCGCTTTAGTGAAATTTTTGATTTGAAGCCAACTAATTTTATGATTTCTGGCTCTGGGGTTTGTTTTTTTATTAGGCGTAAAATAAACGTGTTCCGGAAATGTTGTCCAGAAATGCCTTTACGTAAATTGGCTCTTGCTACTTCAAGTCGGATCATTTTTTGGATAGCGATTTCTGTTAGTGCTTTTGGTGCATCGTTTTCGTATACCCATCTGTATGTTCCGCGGTTAAAATCGAATGCAACAAACAACGGGTCATTACTATGGTATTTAGGACGAACTGGTTCTGGAATACTTTTATAATATGTGTACAGTTGTTTTTTGTCTTCGATTGCTAATGTGATTGTTCTTTCTACTCCTGCGGTTGCTGGAATAGAAAGTGTGTTAGTTTCAAAATGAACGTGATGCATAGTTAATGCTGTAAGCTCTTGTAAGGATAGTCCGTAGTCGATTAATATACTTAAAATGGCGATATTACGATCCATTAATAATGGACGAACGGGACGTTGTTTTTCTGAAAGTCCTTCTAATGAAGTGACTATATGCTTTAATCTTTTTTCTTCATCGGATGAAATGAAATCTTCATTACGCAATGCACGGTTTGGTTGAATAGTAATTTCCATATCATTCAATGGATTTGGAATGTTAAGAAAATGATGCATTCTATTTAATACAATAAATACACGATGCATTGTTTTCTCAGAGTAGTGTCGATTCTTTTTTAAGTCTGAAAAGTAATCTTCATAGTCTTTTGTACAAAGTGTTGCCCATATATTACTGGAAGGGAGCTTTTTGTTTTTTTCTAACCAATGTCCAAAATCTTCAATGTCATAAACATAACGTTTAATGGTTGAAGACTTTCGGCCTTTATTCAATAAAAAAATAGAAAAGGCTTGTATTGTATCATGGAATTCCGTTGTTTCCATAGTCCCACCACCTTGATTATTTCTTATATTATAGCAAACTTTTCTGAAAATAGGCATTTGCAAGAGGGACTGGAATAATAATATTTGGTGAGTGGATAAAATGAGGTGATTGTATGGAACAATCGATGCGTAAGAAAAATAACAATCAAATTAATATTGTATTAAACCATCGAAAGAAAATTTCGTTACCGGCATCAGAAAATAAAACGGTAATTTCAAGTGAAACCACTACTAAACATGAGATGTTGCAGAGAATTGAAGAAGAGATGGGAAAGCTTGTTGGGATGGATGAAATAAAAAAGATAATAAAAGAAATTTATGCTTGGATTTATGTAAATAAAAAAAGACAAGAGATGGGGTTGAAATCTGAGAAGCAAGTGCTTCACATGTTATTTAGGGGGAATCCCGGTACTGGGAAGACAACCGTTGCTAGAATGATAGGGAAATTGTTGTTTGAGATGAATATTTTATCGAAGGGGCATTTAGTTGAAGCAGAACGTGCTGATCTTGTGGGGGAGTATATCGGTCATACAGCGCAAAAGACGAGAGATTTAATAAAAAAGGCCATGGGAGGTATTTTGTTTATTGATGAGGCGTATTCTTTAGCGCGGGGGGGAGAGAAGGATTTTGGGAAGGAAGCTATTGATACACTTGTGAAGCATATGGAAGATAAGCAACACGGTTTTGTATTAATTTTAGCTGGATATTCAAGAGAGATGAATCATTTTCTTTCATTAAATCCAGGGTTACAATCTCGTTTTCCGTTTATTATTGAATTTGCGGATTACTCGGTAAATCAGCTGTTGGAAATTGGAAAGAGAATGTATGAGGAGCGCGAATATCAGTTATCTAAAGAAGCGGAGTGGAAATTTCGAGATCATTTACATGCGGTAAAGTATTCGTCGCAAATTACATCGTTTAGTAATGGGCGATACGTACGGAATATTGTTGAAAAATCGATTCGTACACAAGCTATGCGATTGTTACAAGAGGATACGTATGATAAATATGATTTAATTGGGATATCAAGTATGGATTTAATGCTTGAAGAGGAGACGCACAGTACGTAAACTGTGCGTCTGTTTTTATGCATAAGTTCGTTTACTCTTTTTTTGCTTTTTCTTGGTGAGTTTTATGAAGACGTTCCATTTTAGCGCTCTTTTCGTGCGCTGAATTTGGATCATGTCCAAATTGGTTTACTGAGCTTTTTTGAGCTCCTTTATTAACATGGTTTGTCATTTGCATTCACCTCGCTTTAAAAATTAGTATAAACATTATGTAAAGAAAAACTCGTTAGAAAAGAAAAACCTCTTTACGATATGTAAAGAGGTTAGATTGCTATTTATGCATTGAGCGCTCCTTTGTATCGATGCGTCTATGCGGTAAATGCCATTTGTAATGAATAGAAACCATGCGGAAGCAAACAATTAAAATGAATAAGGTGTATAGAGCCCAATCGCTAACGATGACTTTAGCGCCAATCAAAAAACCGGCTAAAATCGTCCAAAACGCATATACATCAGCTCGAAGGACGAGAGGTTTTCTACGTGCTAAAAGATCACGAATAATACCGCCACCAATGCCAGTTAAAACAGCAGCTACAATTGTAGCACTAATTGGTAAATTTAATTTTTGGGCGTATAGAGCTCCTTGTACGGCGAACGCTGATAAGCCGATGGCATCTGTGATGTTTTCCCACTTTTTCCAATGCTTAATTAATTTATTAGGAAAAAGAAAAATGATCGTCATTGATAATAGTGCGATTTGGAATAACATGTCTTGTTGCCAAAACGCGACGATTGGATAACCGATTAATAAATTACGAAGGGCACCTCCCCCAAATGCGGTTGCCATTCCTAAAATATATACCCCGAAAATATCATAATCCTCTTCCATTGCAACAATGGCTCCGCTTAGTGCGAAAGCGATTGTGCCTATGATGCTAAAAATCTCCCATGCCATGAATTTTCTCCCCCGCTAACTAGATGAAATGTGCTTCCTCTGCTATTATATTAGAAGGTTTAAATTTCGAAAAGGATGAGTGAACATATTTGATGGAAGAAAAAGAAAAAATCATATTAGTTGGCTGTCAATTGCCACAAGATGATGATGAAAAATTTATGCATTCCATGAAAGAGCTTGCATCGCTAGCGAAAACTGCGCGAGCGGAAGTGTTAGTATCAACGACGCAAAAGCGCCCGAAGTTTCATCCGGCGACTTATATAGGAAAAGGTAAACTAGAAGAGCTTGCAGCGTTGACGGAAGAATTAGAACCAGCTGTTATTGTTTTTAATAATGAGTTAACACCAAGTCAAATTCGGAATTTATCTTCAGTATTAGATGCGAGAGTGATTGACCGAACGCAGTTAATACTAGATATTTTTGCGCAACGTGCGAAATCGAGAGAGGGTAAGCTTCAAGTAGAATTAGCTCAATTGCAATATACAATGCCGCGCCTTATGGGACAAGGTCTTGCTTTATCACGTCTTGGTGGTGGAATTGGTACAAGGGGACCAGGAGAGACGAAGCTTGAGACAGATCGTCGTCATATTCGATCTCGTATTGATGAAATAAAGAGACAACTTGCGGTTGTTGTGGAGCATCGAAAAAGATATCGTGAGAGAAGAAAAGATAATAAAGTGTTTCAAGTTGCGTTAATTGGGTATACAAATGCAGGGAAATCTACGTTGTTTAATAGATTAACGGAAGCTGATACGTTTGAAGAAAACTTATTGTTTGCAACGCTAGATCCGACGACAAGAAAGATGCCGTTACCTTCTGGTTATACAGTGCTTTTGACTGATACGGTTGGTTTTATACAAGATTTACCTACGTCACTAATTGCTGCTTTTCGATCTACGTTAGAAGAAGCTGGGGAAGCGGATGTTATTTTACATGTTGTTGATTCAGCAGATCCTAATTATGTAGGGCATGAGCAGACAGTAAAACAATTATTGTCGGACCTTGAAATTAATCATATTCCTATTATTACGTTATATAATAAAAAAGATAAATTGCATCAAAACTTCATTCCATTTCCGAAAAGTGATTTCTTAATGACTAGTGCTTTTGAAGAAAGTGATTTACTGCGTATAAAAGAAGCGATAGAAACGAAGATGAAGGAAGAAATGGATGATTATAAAGTGGAAATTCCTCCGAGTGAAGGTAGGTTGTTAACACTTTTAAAGACGGAAACGTTATTAACTAAAATGGATTTTCTAGAAGATAAATTTGTATATGATTGTACAGGGTATATATTTGCTCATTCATCGCTTAAGGGGCAATTAAAGAGATTTTTAGTGGAAGAAGGAGAAAATAATGTTTGATCGTTTGAAAAATGGAGAAAAAATTGCTCCAATCGTAAAAGAAGTAGAAAGTCAAATTACAGAAGTACATAAACATGTGGATGAAGTGATTGAGAGTAACCAATTTCGTGTATTAGAAAGTTTTCGTAAACATAAAATTAGCGATTCGCATTTTATTCCGACGACAGGTTATGGGTATGATGATATTGGTCGTGACACGTTAGAAAAAGTGTATGCTGATGTATTTGGGGCAGAAGCGGGTCTTGTTCGTCCGCAAATTATTTCAGGTACTCACGCAATTTCGACAGCTCTATTCGGTATTTTACGTCCAGGAGATGAACTACTATACATAACAGGAAAACCATATGATACGTTAGAAGAAATCGTTGGTGTACGCGGAAAAGGTGTAGGCTCATTTAAAGAATATAATATTGGTTATAACGCAGTTCCGTTAACTGAAGAGGGATTTGTGGACTTTGAATATGTTGCAGCTGCGATCCATAGTAATACGAAGATGATTGGTATTCAGCGTTCAAAAGGATATGCTACTCGTCCGTCGTTTACTGTTTCACAAATTAAAGAGATGATTGCGTTTGTGAAAGAGATTAAACCTGATGTTGTTGTATTTGTAGATAACTGCTATGGCGAATTTATTGAAGAAGAAGAGCCATGTCATGTTGGTGCGGACTTAATGGCAGGCTCTCTTATTAAGAATCCTGGCGGTGGAATTGTTAAAACTGGTGGTTACATTGTTGGTAAAGAGCAGTATGTTGAAGCGTGTGCATATCGTCTAACATCTCCAGGGATTGGTGCGGAAGCAGGGGCATCTTTATACAGTTTGCAAGAAATGTATCAAGGCTTCTTCTTAGCGCCGCATGTAGCGGGACAAGCGCTAAAAGGTGCGATTTTTACAGCTGCATTTTTAGAAAAGTTAGGGATGAATACATCACCAGCTTGGAATGCACCAAGAACGGATTTAATTCAGTCTGTTCAATTTGATGATAAAGATCGTATGATTGCGTTCTGTCAAGCGATTCAATATGCATCTCCAATTAATTCTCATTTCACTCCATATGCAAACTATATGCCGGGTTATGAAGATGATGTAATTATGGCTGCGGGGACGTTTATTCAAGGTGCAAGTATTGAGCTGTCGGCTGATGGTCCGATTCGTCCGCCTTATGTTGCTTACGTGCAAGGTGGGTTAACTTATTCGCATGTAAAGATTGCGATTTGTTCTGCGATTGATGCGTTAATTGAAAAAAAACTATTAACAATTTCTTAAAGGAAAGCTGTCGATTTCGGCAGCTTTTTTCGTGTGAAAGTAATGATTTGTGCCATTAGAAAAAAAATGAAAAAATTTACAAAAAAATCATGTAAGAAAAGCTAACATCTATTGACACTAAACATAACATGGTATAAAATGAGAAACAGTTAAGGCGAAGGAGGAACTGAAACAATGAAAGAAGATAGACGTTCTGCTCCGCTGTTTCCAATTGGTATTGTAATGGATTTAACACAATTATCTGCACGTCAAATTCGCTACTATGAAGAGCATAATCTTATTTTTCCAACCCGTACAAAAGGGAATCGTAGATTATTTTCATTTAACGATGTAGATAAATTGTTGGAAATTAAAGATTTGTTAGATCAAGGCTTAAATATGGCCGGAATTAAACAAGTATTGCAAATGAAAGAAAATCAAACAGAAGCAGTGAAAGTAAAAGAAGAAACGAAAGAAATTTCAAAATCCGAGCTTCGCAAAATTCTTCGAGATGAACTACAACATACAGGTAGATTTAATCGGACCTCATTGCGACAAGGTGACATTTCAAGGTTTTTTCACTAAAGATAACTGATTCTGAAGGTGTTTAGAGGGACTAAGGAGGAATTTATAATGGCTAGGTACACAAAAGAAGATATTTTCCGTTTGGCGAAAGAAGAGAATGTAAAGTATATCCGTCTGCAATTTACGGACCTTTTAGGGGTAATTAAAAACGTAGAAATTCCAGTGAGCCAATTAACAAAAGCTCTTGATAACAAAATGATGTTTGATGGATCTTCTATTGAAGGTTTCGTACGTATTGAAGAATCTGATATGTATTTATATCCGGATTTAGATACTTGGGTAATTTTCCCTTGGACAGCTGAAAAAGGTAAAGTAGCTCGTTTAATCTGTGATATTTACAATGCTGATGGTACTCCATTTGATGGCGACCCACGTAACAACTTAAAGCGTGTGTTAAAAGAAATGGAAGCATTAGGATTCTCAGATTTCAATCTTGGACCAGAGCCAGAATTCTTCCTATTTAAAGTTGATGAAAAAGGAAATCCAACATTAGAATTAAACGATAACGGTGGATACTTCGACCTTGCGCCGATGGATCTAGGGGAAAACTGTCGTCGTGATATCGTTCTTGAACTTGAAGAAATGGGCTTTGAAATTGAAGCATCTCACCATGAGGTTGCGCCAGGTCAACATGAAATTGACTTTAAATATGCAAATGCAATTCGCTCATGTGATGACATTCAAACATTCAAGCTTGTTGTAAGAACGATTGCTCGTAAACATGGTTTACACGCAACATTTATGCCGAAACCATTATACGGTGTGAACGGTTCAGGTATGCACTGTAACTTATCATTATTTAAAAATGGTGAGAACGTATTCTTCGATCAAAACGGTGATTTACAATTAAGTGATGATGCTCGTCACTTCATCGCAGGTATTTTAAAACATGCGCCAGCATTTACAGCGGTAGCAAACCCAACTGTAAACTCTTACAAGCGTTTAGTACCTGGATATGAAGCTCCATGTTACGTAGCATGGTCTGCACAAAACCGTAGTCCATTAGTGCGTATCCCTGCATCTCGTGGTATTAGTACACGCGTAGAAGTACGTAGTGTTGACCCAGCTGCGAACCCGTATTTAGTAATGGCTACATTATTAGCAGCAGGTCTTGATGGAATTAAAAATAAATTAACTCCACCAGCTGCGGTAGACCGTAACATCTACGTAATGACAAAAGAAGAGCGTGAAGAAGCAGGTATCGTTGACTTACCAGCAACATTAGCGCAAGCGTTAGTTACTTTACAATCTAATGAAATCGTATGTGGTGCATTAGGTGATCATTTACTTGAGCACTTCATTGAAGCAAAAGAAATTGAGTGGGATATCTTTAGAACTCAAGTTCACCAATGGGAACGCGATCAATATATGTCTCTATACTAAGAGAGAAAAAAGCCCTAATACTACGGTATTAGGGCTTTTTCGTCATTTATCTACAGTGAAAAAAACACGAATATTGTCGCATTTTTTTTAGTGTCATCAGGAAGTAATTTATTGAAAATAATTTGTGTTGACTCGTTCTGTATAAAGAACTAAAATGGCATTAACTAGAAATGTTTGTATATTAAAAAGAATAAAAATATTGTTTTTTTCTTAAGTTTTCGATGCTAATTTCAAGTTGAAGCTCATTGGTTTTAAATGAGGAGGGAAGTTATGGATAAGGAAATAAATTTGAAAAATCTATTTACTATTATACGGAAAAGGATTTGGATCATTCTATTATTTACAACTCTCACAACAGTAGCAGGAGCGATGTATACTATATATGTAAAAACACCATTATATGCCTCTTCAGCAAGAGTTATTGTTCAAGCTAATGCTGAAACGATGAATACATTGAAAGCGATGGTAAATGAGCCTGTAATATTAGAAAAAGTGGCTGCTGAATTGAATATTAACAGATCTGCAGGTGCATTAAGTGGACAAATAAGTACAGAAAGTGTGCAAGGGTCCCAGATTATGAGAATAAATGTAGTGGATATAGATCCTGTGCTTGCTCATAAAATTGCAAATACTACAGCCGCTGTTTATAAGAAAGAAGTAGCGAATATACTGAATTTTAATAATGTGAGTATATTACCAGAAGACCCAGTTCAAAAACATTCTATGCCTATAAATATAAATCACCTTAAGACGATACTAATTGCATTCTCTATAGGTATGGTGCTCAGTATTGGATTCATTTTTTTATTGGATTCACTTGATGAGAGAATCAAATCGGAACGGCGAATTGAACAATTGTTAGATGTCCCTGTTTTGGGCGGAATATCTAAAATGAATAGAAAAAATGTGAAAGACAAATTCAGTAAAAAAAATACGGTATTATTGGGGGAGGGAACGGAGTGGCTTACAAAAATAGACGAAAAACAAATAAAGTTAAAGGAGAAAGTATAATTGTACATACCGCTCCAAGATCGAAAATTTCGGAGCAGTATCGTTCGCTTCGAACAAACCTTCAATTATCGTCATCTATTCATAAAAGCAGAACTATAGTTATTACTTCTCCGAGGTATGGTGAAGGAAAATCAACGATTACAGTTAATTTAGCAGTCTCAATAGCACAAAAAGGTGAAAAAGTATTGGTAATAGATGCAAATTTACGAACACCAACGATTCATGAAATGTTTGGAGTAGAAAATACAATTGGATTAATTGATATATTGAACGGAAAAACAACTTTAGAGGGCGCCGTGAAAAAAACAGAGATGGAAAGTCTGGATGTATTAACTAGCGGACCGGTACCATTCAATCCATCCGAAGTACTTAGTTCGAGTGCAATGGATATGTTAGTTCAAAAGGCAATGGAACGATATGATATTATATTATTTGATTCTTCTCCTGTACTAGAAGTAACAGATACAAGTGTATTGGCCGATAAGTGTGAAGGTGTATTATTGGTGATACGTTATAATCGTACTGTGAATGAAGATGCGCTTGAAACGAAAAGGGCGTTAAGTTTTACGAAAAGTAGGATATTAGGTGCGATTTTGAATGGAAAAGTATAAATAACATAAATGGACTTTTAAAAAAATTTAATATCCTAATATTAAGGTGTTCTTTATAAAGAATTTTTTAAAGAGCTACGATGTGGTGATGTCTCCTTACCGCTATCAACGGAGGCACTCGATTATGCTGTGGGTTGTGAAAACAACCTTAGATGCGAGTCATCAAGAGTGTAATGTGAGGCTGGGTTAGATGCCCATGTTTTATTAAAGTTTCTAACTATGTGCTTTTAATAAAGAGAATATAGTTAGAAACTTTAAATTTGAAAGAGTTAAGTATGGAATTGATTAAAGGAGGAAGTTACATGACGTATCGGCGGAGGATATCGTTATTGCTTTTAATGGATTCAATGATTGTGTTAAGTGCTATTTTCTTTAGTTATTTCTTTGTAAATGCTAGCTTTAGTGTTATCACTTTATCATCAATTATTAGCTCTATCACTCTATTAGTCAGTCATCATTTATTTGCTTTAATATATAAGTTGTATAATAAAGCTTGGGAATATGCAAGTATAGGAGAATTACTCATTATATGCAAAGTTGTTACATTTTCTATAATTGCTACAGCAGTTGTGCAGCAACTAATCATGCAAAAAATGTATTTTCGGCTGTTAGTTGTAACTTGGATGATTCATATTTTATTAATTGGTGGTTCACGTTTTATATGGAGAATGTACAGAGATATTTATTATGTAAAAAAGGGTGATAAAAAAAGAACGTTAATTGTTGGTGCGGGATCTGCTGGGACAATGGTTGCAAGGCAGTTGTTAAAGAATAGTGCTGCCGAATTAATGCCAGTCGCATTTATTGATGATAATGTAAAAAAACATAACCTTGATATTTGGGGTATTCCAGTAATTGGTGGTAAGAATCAAATTGAGTATGTTGTTAAAAAACTGAATATTGAAATAATAATTTTGGCAATTCCTTCCTTAAACAAAAGAGAGCAAAATGTTATTTTGAAAAGATGTTTAAAAACAGAAGTGAAAACTCAAATTCTTCCGATGTTAGAAGACTTAGTAACGGGTAAAGTATCGGTGAACGAATTCAGAGATGTTCAAGTAGAAGATTTATTAGGGCGCGATCTTGTAGAGCTTGATGTGGATGTTATTTCAGATTATATAACTAACAAAGTTATTTTAGTTACTGGTGCAGGAGGTTCAATTGGTTCGGAAATTTGTAGACAAATTGCAAAATTCAGGCCGAAAAGGTTGATTTTACTAGGGCATGGGGAGAACAGTATTTATTCTATAGAAATGGAATTAAACAGAAAATATGGAGATATGAAAGGCACGTTTATTCCTGAAATCGCAGATATACAAGATGAAAAAAAGATGAATTTAATAATGAATAAACATCTTCCAAATGTTGTATATCATGCAGCTGCACATAAACATGTACCACTAATGGAGAATAATCCTGAAGAGGCTGTTAAAAATAATTTGATTGGAACTATGAATGTATCAGAGGCAGCGAGAGCACATGGAGTAGGAACGTTTGTTATGATTTCCTCTGATAAAGCTGTGAACCCGACGAGTGTTATGGGAGCAACAAAGAAATTAGCTGAGATGGTAATTCAACATAAAGATAAAATAAGTCATACAAAGTTTGTTACTGTACGCTTTGGGAATGTCTTAGGAAGTAGAGGGAGTGTTATACCTTTATTTAAGAAGCAAATTCAAAATGGTGGACCAGTTACAGTTACTCATCCTGATATGGTTCGGTATTTTATGACAATCCCGGAAGCATCAAGACTCGTAGTGCAAGCTGGTGCTTTAGCTAAAGGTGGAGAGATTTTTGTATTGGACATGGGAGAACCAGTGAAAATAGTCGACCTTGCCAAAAATCTTATTCGATTATCAGGAAATTCTGTGGATGAAATAGGAATAGAATTTACTGGTATACGCCCAGGGGAGAAACTTTTTGAAGAATTACTAAAAGAAGATGAAATGAATGAAAAGCAAATTCATCCGAGGATTTACGTAGGACAAGAAATGAATGTTCGTATAGAAGAAATTGAAGAGTTTATTTCAAGTTATACAGATTTAAACGAAGTAGAATTAAGAAAACGATTGTTAAAGTTAGTAAATCAGCGTAAAACTTTAAAACTGTTAATACCTGTATCGGGTTAATAGAAAAAATTTATATAAGACGGGTGCGTGGGATGGTGTCTAAAAAAGTTCTGTTTTGTGCAACTGTAGATTATCATTTTAAGGCTTTTCATTTACCGTATTTGAAATGGTTTTCAGAACAAGGATGGGAAGTACATGTTGCAGCGAATGGGAATATACATCTTCCGTACGTAACTCGAAAATATAATATTCCTATTCAAAGGTCACCTCTTAGTATACAAAACCTCCACGCATATAAAAAACTAAAATCAATTATTGATCAAAATAAATATCATATCATTCATTGTCATACGCCTATGGGAGGAGTAATTGCTCGTTTAGCTGCTCAGAAAGCCAGGCGGCAAGGAACGAAAGTCGTATATACAGCACATGGATTTCACTTTTGTAAAGGATCACCGTATATGAATTGGTTGCTTTATTATCCGATTGAAAGAATTCTAGCTTCTCATACGGATTGTCTAATAACAATTAACCAAGAAGATTATGATTTAGCAGTTAAACATCGCTTTCCAGTGAAAGATATTAAGCTAGTTCACGGTGTAGGAATAGATGTACAACGGTTTACTCTTGTAACTGAAATTGAGAAACGAGAATTAAAGCTACAATATGGCTATAAATCACAAGATTTTTTAATGTTTTATGCTGCTGAATTTAATAAGAATAAAAATCAAAGCTTTTTAATCCGTGTATTAGCACAATTGAAAAATGAAATGCCACATGCGAAGCTTTTGCTTGCTGGAGAAGGTCCGTTAATAGAAGAGTGTAAAAAAATAGCGACTCAACTAGGAGTGACTAACATGGTTCATTTTCTCGGTTACAGAAATGATATAGCTTCCTTACTACAGATGTCTGATCTTGCAGTTGCATCTAGTTACAGGGAAGGTTTGCCAGTTAATATTATGGAAGCCATGGCTTGTGGACTTCCGGTTATCGCTACGGACAATCGGGGACATAGGGAGCTAATTATTAGTAATAAAAATGGTTGGATTATAGATCGTGATGATATAAAGACAATGTCTGAAAGAATAAATTTTATTTCTAAAAATACTAAATTACAAGCTCAGTTTGGGCAGTGTGGACGTACTATTATTACGAGTAAATATTCAGTTAATGAAGTATTGAAAGAGAAACAAGAAATTTATACAACATATATGGATGAAATGGAGGATTTAAATTGGGCACTCCATTAAGAGTATTACATGTAGTCGTAAATATGAATAGAGGCGGCGCCGAAACACTAATTATGAATTTATATCGCAATATAGATCGTTCCAAAGTTCAATTTGATTTTTTAACATGTAAAGAAGGAGTGTTTGATGATGAGGTAGTAAAGTTGGGCGGAGAAATTCATAGAATTCCATATATCACAAACGTTGGTCATAGAGGATATATAAAAGCACTGGATAATTTTTTCACCTCTCATCAAGAATATAGAATTGTACATTCACACATGGATAAAATGAGCGGATTTGTACTTCGTTCTGCTAAGAAGGCGGGAATACCGGTTAGGATTTCACATAGCCATAGTACAAGTAGTGAAGGCGGAACTATGGCGAAGATATATAAATGGTATGCAGGAGCATTTATTGTGCCATGTGCAACACATTTTTTAGCATGCTCAATTACAGCGGCAAAATGGTTGTTTGCTGATAGGTTAAGTACAACTGAAATTTTAAAGAATGGAATTGAATGTGATAAGTTTGCATTTTCTTCAGAAATTAGAGAACAAGTAAGAAAAGAACTGAAACTTCATGAGGATGCTTTTGTAATTGGGCATGTCGGAAGATTTGCGTATCCTAAAAATCATACTTTTCTAATAGATATTTTTGTACGATTAATAGAAACTCGACCGAAATCTATTCTTTTGTTAGTGGGAGATGGTCCTCTTCGATCAGAGATTGAGAAGAAAGTAGAAAAACTGAATATAAAAGGTCGAGTCAAATTCTTGGGGATACGAGATGATATCAATCGCTTGTTGCAGGCATTTGATATGTTTATTTTTCCGTCTATTTATGAAGGGTTACCCGTTACCCTTATTGAAGCGCAAGGGGCGGGTTTACCATGTATTATATCAGACACTATTACGCAAGATGTAGATCTGGGTTTGAATTTAGTTGAACAGTGCTCTTTGTTAGATGTAAGAGAGTGGACAGGGAAATTACAAAGTATAGCGGATAGAAAGATATCGAGGAGCATTGCACAATTTACGTTAGCTGAAAAAGGATACGATATAAAAAATATTACTGGATTCACTCAAAAATTTTATGTAGCAGTATCGAGGTGAGAAATTTGAAAAAACTAACGGTTTTTACCCCTACATATAATAGAGCGTATTGTCTTCAGGGGTGTTATGAAAGCTTGAAGCAGCAAACATGTAAAGATTTTATATGGCTTATTATAGATGATGGATCTGATGATAATACAAAAGAGTTAGTGCATTCTTGGGTTTCTGAAGATTACATAGACATACGGTATTATTGGCAACCAAATCAAGGGATGCATGGTGCTCATAATACGGCTTATGAAATGATTGATACAGAACTCAATGTATGTATTGATTCAGATGATTCAATGCCCAGTGATGCCGTAGAGAAAATCATTAATTTTTGGAATGAAAATGGAAATGAACAGGTAAGTGGGATAATTGCTCTTGATTTATATAAAGATGAGAAGGTAATTGGTTCAAAGTTACCATTACATCTTAACCGTTCTACACTTTTTAATCTCTACAATAAACATGGTGTAACTGGAGATAAGAAATTAGTATATCGTACAGAACTAACAAAGAAGTATCCATATCCGATTTTTAAAAATGAGAAGTATGTAGGTTTGGCATATAAATATTATATGTTGGATCAGAAATATGAGATGTTACTGATGAATGAAGCTCTTTGCTATGTTGAATATATGCCTGATGGTTCTTCGATGAATATGTTAAATCAGTATCGTCAGAATCCAAAAGGTTTTGCTTTTTATCGTAAGGAACTTATGAAGCTACCATTTACAAATAGGTTATTTAAATATAGGCAAGCTGTACATTATGTATCAAGTAGCTTTATAGCAAAAAATATAAGATTTATAAAAGAGTCACCATACAAAGTGCTTACACTTTGCGCACTGCCATTTGGAGTTATTCTTTATAGTTATATAACAGTAAAAACAAGAGTCAAAGCAAATATATAGAAATCTATTTGGTAGTTAAATGAGAGGGAATAATAATGACTATACTTTGGATGAATCTTTTTAGCGTATTCATACTCGCATTTTTTGCAAGGTATTTTGCTATGCCTGTAACTACGGGAATTGTGATGTTAAAGCCGAATCGATTATTGATTTTAATGGCGACTACCTCTCTTGTATTAGTATCTGGTTTTAGAAATAATATTGGTGATACGTATTTTTATATGCATGCTTTTAAAGTTACTGATTTCAATTGGGGGTATATTCAAAATAGTAAGGATGTTGGATTTAGTATTTTACAAATGATATTAAAAGTATATACGGATGATCCCCAAGTTCTAATTTTTATAACAGCGTTAATAACAAATATATTAATAGTAGCAGTTTTATATAAATATTCAAGAATGATTGAGTTAAGTTTATATGTATATATAGCATCGGGTATGTACTTAGTTTCAATGAATGGAGTGAGGCAGTATTTAACAGCAGCAATTATTTTTACCGCCACAAAATATATTTTAGATGGGAATTGGAAAAAATATTTTTTAATAGTCCTGTTTGCATCTACTTTTCATCAAAGTGCTCTTGTATTAATTCCTATTTATTTTGTAGTCCGAAGGAAAGCTTGGTCGACAATAACATTTATACTACTCTTTCTTGCGGTGCTTATTGTGATAGGATTTAATCAATTTGCAGAAGCTTTCTTTGCGACTATAGGAGATACTCAATATGGACATTATAAGGATTTTCAAGAAGGGGGAGCTAATATTCTTCGAGTTGCTGTGGAAGCAACCCCGCTCATCCTTGCTTTTATTGGGAGGCATAAACTAAGAGAGCTCTTTCCGAAGAGTGATTATATCGTAAATATGGCATTATTAGGTCTAGTTTTTATGATTATTTCAACTCAAAATTGGATTTTTGCTAGATTCTCCATATATTTTGGATTATACCAATTGATATTGATATCGTGGGTTATAAAGGTATTTATTGAAAAGGACCAAAAGTTAATTTATTATGCAGTAATATTATGTTACTTTATTTATTTTGTATATGAACATGTTATTACTTTAGGGATAGTTTATAAGAGTAATTTTTGGGGGTAAAATGTATATTTGAAAATCATTCTTAGATGGGAGTAATTTTCAATGTGTAAACTAGAACGACCTAAAAGGGTGTTGCATATCGTTAGTGCGATGGACCGAGGTGGTGCAGAGGCGTTGCTAATGAATGTATATAGGAATGTAGATAGAGAAAAGGTACAATTTGATTTTGTTTCCCATAAAAGTGAAGAATGTGATTATGATAAGGAAATAATTGCATTGGGTGGGAAAATATATCGAATATCTAGCTTAGGACAGGCAGGCCCTCTTTCGTACATTAAAGAGCTTGTTAAGGTAATGTCTAGTAATCAATATGTGGCAGCACATGCACATACTGATTACCAAGGGGGATTTGTTGCTGTTGCTGCTAAAATAGCGGGTATAAAAATAAGGATTTGTCATTCACATAGTAATAATTGGCCGATGGGATCGGGGGTAAAAGGGAAAGTTTTATTGAGTTTTTTACGAACAATTATTACTTATGCGGGAACAAATTATTGTGCGTGCAGTGTAGAATCTGCACGTTTTTTATTTCAAAAAAACATTGATAATTCAAAGGTAAAGATAATGAAAAACGCAATAGATATTAACCAATTTGTTAATGCAAATATACAGGATGATAATGCAGTAAGGAATGAATTCAATATACCAGTTGAACAGAAAGTTATTGGTCATATTGGGCGTTTTTCTGAATCTAAAAATCATATATTTATATTGAAAGTTTTCAATGAGGTATTAAAATATGATCCTAATTTTATGCTTGTTTTAGTAGGAGATGGACCGTTAAAGAACTCTATTGAGCTAGAATCTAAAAGACTAGGTATCTATGAAAAAGTTAGATTTTTAGGAGTAAGAAAAGACATTCCAAGAATTATAAGGATGTTTGATGTTTTTCTTTTTCCGTCACTTTTTGAGGGATTTGGAATTGTTGCATTAGAAGCACAGTGTGCAGGTGTTCCGTGTGTAGTGGCAAATACAATAACTAAAAATGTTGATATGGGATTAGGGATAATATCATTTGTTAGCTTAGATGAAAATCTTAAAATATGGTCTGCAGAAATTCAAAGGGTTTTGGAAAAAGAAAAATTAAATACAGAAATAATAGCTGATACGATCTCGAAGCTCGGTTTTGATATAAAGAGTAATATTCCAGAGTGGTTATTATTGTATGGATTAGAGTATAGGGAATCATAGTTAAATGTAATTACTTTCATAAGAATAAAACTAGTAAAATAAATCGGATGAGGGAGTAAGACATGAAAAAGAAAAAAATTCTCATTACATCATTTGATATGGCAATTGGAGGAGTAGAAAGAAGTTTAATTGGTTTATTGAATACAATCGACTATAGCAAATATGATGTAGATTTAATGTTATTTAAACATGAGGGAGAGTTTCTTTTTTTATTACCTAAACTGCCTAATTTGTTAAAGGAAGTAAAACAATATACTACTTTTAGAAAATCAATTAAACAAATATTGCAAGAAGGGCAAATTACAATTGGGATGGCAAGGACTTTAGGGAAAATTTTGGGAGATGTGCATGGGAGATATGTGAAAAGTGCAGAGGTGGGATATTTCGTTATTCAGTATGGATGGAGAATAACTTTACCATTTATACCGAAACTGGAAGAGGAGTATGATGTAGCAATTAGTTTTTTATGGCCCCATTATTTTGTTGGAGATAAAGTTCGAGCGAAACGAAAGATTGGTTGGATTCATACAGATTATTCAAATATAAACCTTAATGCAAGCATGGAGTATAAAATGTGGAGCAAAATGGATAACATCGTAGCAGTTTCAGAAGGATGTCGAGATTCATTTCTTAGTATTTTACCAAATGTAAATAAGGATGTTGAAATTATAGAAAATATATTATCTCCGGAGTTCGTACGTGAGCAAGCACACAGGGAAGATATTATGAAAGAACTACAGATGAAACCAGGAAAAATAAAGCTTGTTACTGTAGGGCGGTTATCATATGCAAAAGGAATAGACGTTGCTATGCATGCCTTAAGAAAGTTATTAGATGAGGGATATGATATGGAATGGTATGTAGTTGGGTATGGAGCGCTAGAAGCTGAACTTAGAAAGTTATTAGTGGAACTTAACCTGGGAAAACATTTTTTTTTATTGGGTAAAAAGACAAATCCCTATCCATATATAAAAGCATGTGATATATATGTGCAGCCATCAAGGTATGAGGGGAAAGCTGTAACAGTTCGTGAAGCACAAATTATCGGAAAGCCAGTACTTATTACTAATTTTTCAACTGCTAAAAGTCAGGTACAGGATGGAATTGATGGATTAATAACTGAGATGGGAATAAACGGGATAGTTAATGGAATAAAGAAACTTATTGAAGATAAAGAATTAAGGGAAGCACTGGTAGAACATACTCTTAAAGGTGAATATGGAAATTGTAATGAAATCAATAAATTATACGCATTATTTTCGTAAAGGGAGAATAAGTAAATGATTTTTAATATTTTGAGCGCAATAAAAACACTTTAGGGTAGTGATAGTGATGAAGAAAAAAATTGTATTCGTTATAGATTCGCTACAAAGTGGAGGAGCTGAAAAAAGTTTGGTTTCTTTACTTTCTTTATTTGATTATACGAAATATGAAGTTGATTTGTTAATGTTCTCTGCCAGTGGATTGTATTTACCATTACTTCCAAAACAGGTAAAGGTTTTAGAAGTACCGACGATTATTAAAAGACAGGCTGAGAAATATAATTATTTAATCAAACATAAATACTTTAAAGAGTTATTTCTTAGAGTTGGGGCTTCTATATCTCTTAGAAATCCATACATAAATAAAAAATTACATGCAGCTCAAGTAGTTTGGAGATGGGTGTCTAAAGGGATGGATAGTTTAAAGGGGACATATGATGTTGCCATAGCTTATAGTCAAGGAATGCCGACATATTTTGTGGCGAATAAGGTTTACGCAAGTAAAAAAATTGCCTGGGTGAATACAGATTATAGGTTAGCTGCATATAATAAAGATTTTGACTTGAACTATTATGAGGAATTTAATGAAATAGTAGCTGTTTCCGATTGTTGTAAGGAAGTATTGATTCAAGAAATTCCCAAAATAGAGTCGAAAATTCAGGTTGTCTATGATATTATATCGCCGACGTTAATTAAATCGATGGCAAATGAGAGTAAAGGATTTAGTGATCAGTTTGAGGGATTACGAATATTAACGATTGGTAGGTTAGTCTATGAAAAAGGATATGAATTGGCCATAGAAGCTTGTTATAAATTAAAGCAAAAAGGCTATAGATTTAAGTGGTATGTAATCGGCGAAGGAAATCTTCAAAGTGAACTCGAGGATAGGATAAGTAAATATAATTTACACGATACTTTCATATTATTAGGTACATACAAGAATCCCTATCCCTTTATAAAACACAGTGATATATATGTACAACCCTCTAGGTATGAAGGATTCGGCTTGGCAATAGCAGAGGCTAGAATATTTCAAAAACCTATAGTAGTAACCGATTTTGTTACAGTTCATAATCAAATCAAACATAGAGAGAATGGTTTAATAGTGAAGATGGATTCGGAAGCAATATATGAAGGAGTGAAAGAAATTATAGAAAACGATTTGCTAAAAAAACGGTTATTTGAAAATTTAAGGAAAGAAAAGGTTGGAACGGAAGAGGAAATTGAGAAGATATATGCTTCTTTCAATTAAAGGATTTTATAAATAGAAAGAATGGGGGAACTATGAAAAAGAAAATACTTTTTATGATTATAAATATGAATATAGGTGGTACGGAGAAGGCCTTATTAAATATGGTAGCAGAAATCCCAAAAGAAAAATATGAAGTGACAATTTTAATGTTAGAGAAAAAAGGAGATTTTTTGAATTTTATTCCAAAGGAGGTTCATATTGAGTACGTAAAGGGTTACAAGGAAATGCAATATATATTGAATAAACCAACACGATTAGTTATAGCAGATTTTATAAAACAAAGAAAAATTGTAAAAGCGCTGCAACTGGCAGTGTTGTACATAATCTCTAAGATTATGAAAGAACGGAGTGTTATTTTTAAATATTATTTACAGAATTATGAAGGTACTTATAAAAATTATGATATTGCTATCGCTTATGCTGGACCAATGGATTTTATTAGTTACTTTGTGGCAAATAAAGTAGAGGCTAGACGAAAGATTCAATGGATCCATTTCGATATTGAAAAGATATATTTTAATAAGCATTTTGTTAACAAAGTATATAAAAAATTTCAACATGTTTTTGTAGTTTCAGATTTAGGAAAGATGAAACTTACTCAAACTGTTCCAGAATTGATAAATAAAACAGAAACTTTTTTAAATATTATTTCACCTGAAATGATATGTAAAATGGCAAATGAAGGAATTGGGTTTACGGATGATTTTGAGGGCGTAAGAATCCTTACTGTTGGTAGATTGAGTATAGAAAAGGGGCAGGATTTGACAATATCTGTGTTAGCTAAGCTTAAAGAAGCTGGCTTCAATGTTAGATGGTATTGTATAGGAGATGGAAAGGAAAGAGGAATGTATGAAAAGCTTGTGGAAAATTACGATGTCCAGGGTGATTATATATTTTTAGGAGCAGTTTCGAATCCCTATCCATTTATGAAACAATGTGATTTATATGTTCAACCGTCTCGATATGAGGGATACTGCATAACACTTGCAGAAGCTAGATGTTTTAATAACCCAATTATTAGTACAGATTTTACAGGAGCAAGTGAACAGATAATCCATAACCACAATGGATTAATAGTTCAATTTGATGAGCAGCAAATGTATGATTCTATTGTACAGATATTAAGTGATAAATTGCTGGATGAACGGTTGAGAAAAAATATAGAAAAAGAAGTGGTAGATACGAGAGAAGAGTTAAAAAAGTTATATAGAATAGCCAATTCTAATAGGTAACTTATTTTAGAAGGTATTATTATCGCATTACAGAAATATGGGCGGTTCGCTATTATAAATTATGTTTTTTGTGAAAACATCTTCGAGGGTGTTTTTTTATTTTGATATAAAACTTTTAGGTGGTAGAAGGAGATAGTTATGAAGAGAGTGCTATTTATGGTAAGTAGTATGAATATAGGTGGTGTAGAAAAATCACTTCTTTCTTTGTTATCTGTAATACCAAAAGAAAAGTATGATGTCACAGTATTGATGCTGGAGAAGCGAGGGGGATTTTTAAAACAATTACCAAGTTGGGTAAAGATAGAAGAAGTTACTTGGTTTGAAAATATAAAGCCTAAAATTATGCAACCACCAAAGAAAACGATTAAAGAGTATTTTGAAAATGCAAAGTATATAAAGGGTTTAAATTTTTTACTCACTTATGTGGTATCAAAAAATTTAAAGGATAGATATATTTTCTATAAAGAGATTTTTAAAGATATTCCACATAATAAGAATAATTATGATATTGCAATAGCATATCAAGGTCCTACTGACATAATTGATTATTATATAGTTAATAGAGTGACTTCAGAAAAGAAAATTTCTTGGATCCATTTTGATGTTTTTCAACATCAAGTTAATACAAAATTATATGAAAAATTATATAATCAGCTGGATAATATATATGTAGTTTCTAAAGAAGCACAAAAACATTTAATAGAGAAGTTTCCTAAAGTAAAAAGTAAGACAAGTGTCTTTTTAAATATTGTACTTCCAGATTTAATAAATGAAATGGCGAAAGAAAAAGTAGAATTTGATAATGAATATAAAGGTATGAAGATAGTAACAGTAGGTAGACTTTCAAAAGAAAAAGGTCAAGACCTTGCAATTAAAGTTTTATCAATGCTACGTAAGGAGGGATACGAAGTACGATGGTACTGTATCGGAGAAGGAGAGAATAGAGAGTATTATGAGACATTAATATGTAAGTATAATTTGAAACAGGATTTTCTATTATTAGGATCAGCAATAAATCCGTATCCATATGTAAATCAATCAGATATATATGTTCAAACTTCTAGGCATGAAGGGTATTGCCTCACGTTAGCTGAGGCGAAATGTTTAAAAAAACCTATCGTAACGACTAATTTTACAGGGGCATATGAGCAAATAAAAGATGGATATAATGGTTTTGTTGCTGAATGTAATGAGGAAAGCCTATATTACAAGATTAAATATCTTTTGGATCAACCAAGAGTGCGTGAAGAGGTAACGACTAATTTGTTAAAAGAGGAATTTAACAACTTAGAAAAGGTAAATCGTTTTCTAAGTTAATTGTAAATGAAAGGATGCAATTATGAATCCTAAAATTAGTATTATTGTTCCCGTTTATAAAGTTGAGCAATATATTCATAAATGTATTGATTCTATATTAAAGCAAACGTTCAAAGAGTTTGAGTTGATACTTGTTGATGATGGATCTCCTGATAGTTGTGGTGAGATTTGTGAAGGGTATGCGACTCAAGATAGTCGAATTAAAGTAATCCATAAGGAGAATGGTGGGTTATCTTCTGCAAGAAATGCTGGATTAGAAATAGCACAGGGGGATTATATAGGATTTGTTGATAGTGATGATTGGATAGAAGTGGATATGTATGAATTGTTATATGGTATGTGTTTAGAACAGGATTGTGATATAGCTATTTGTAGTAGTGAAATTCATTACAAGGATAAAACGGTAATTTCAAGCAATCATCCGTTTGTTATTCATGATAGATATAGTGCGATGAAAGCGATGCTAGAAGGGAATTTATATGATGAAGTTGTTTGGACTAAACTTTTCAAAAGACAGTTATTAGAGGGTATTAAATTTCCAGTAGGTATGTCATATGAAGATACAGCATTTACGTATAAAGTTATTCATAAGTGTAACAAAGTATGTTTTATAGGAGAATCTAAATATCATTATATAAAGCGTGATAATAGTATGATGGATCAGGCTGTAAAAGAGATTAAAATTGACTCAGTCTTAATTTATGATGAAATGTGTAAATTTATGGAGCGATATTATAAGGAGTTATATAACTTAGTTATATTAAAACTAGGAAATTGTTCGATGGTAGTATTAAATTTAATATCATTGAGTGGAAGACTTAATGAGCATAAGAGTAAATATTATAAGGTTATTGGTATATTGAATCGTTATTTTTATAAAACAATGCGTTTAAAAGAGTATGGGAAAAGTGTAAAGTTTTTATTATTGGCGACCAAGCTACATCCATTATTATATAAAATTTTAATTAATAATTTTGCAAAAAGGGGATAGGTATGAAGACGTCTTTGTTGAAATTATATTATTTATATATTGGAACGAAGAATAAAGTGACTATTCAATATAATAGGGTGATTACTATGAAAAGGAAGCCTCCAATAGTGAAAAGTGTTGATGAAACACTTGACTATATTATAAGTAATAATTGTTCAGTAAGTAGATTTGGTGATGGTGAATTTGCTCTTATAAATGGAGAAAATTTAATTTTTCAGCCGTATTCAAAAGAATTAAAGGATAGACTGGATGAAGTTATTAAGAGTAATAAGATGGGCCATTTAGTTTGTATTCCAAATGTTTTTGAAAATTTAAATTGGTGTACGGGCAAATCAAGAGGGTATTGGGAAAAATATTTAGAGTTAAATCGTAGCAGAATTTATAAGAGTATACGTATGAATAAAGAATATTACGATGCATTAGTTACAAGGTTATATATAGATCATCAAGATAAAAGTATGGTTGGAATTCGTTTTGATAAAATGAAAGATATTTGGAATGGTAGAGAAATAATCATTATTGAAGGGGCTCAAAGTAGACTAGGGGTAGGAAACGATCTTTTTAAAAATGTTAAAACAATTGATAGAATAATATGCCCATCGAAAAATGCTTTTGCGAAGTATAGGGAAATTTTAGAGCTAGCAAAGAGTCAACAAAAATCGAAATTAATATTAATTGCACTAGGCCCAACAGCTACGGTATTAGCGTATGATTTATCTTCTGCTGGATATCAAACGTTAGATATTGGTCATATTGATATAGAGTATGAATGGTTTTTGAAGAAAGCGACAGAAAAACAACCTATAAAAAATAAGTATGTTGGTGAAGTAGATGCTGGAACTAATGTGAATGCAATTAGTGACTTGAATTATGAGAGTGAAATTATTGCCAGGATAATATAACTTTATTGTTATGAGGATTCTTTCTACTTAGAGATGATCTAGTTAATGAAGGGGATTAATCATGCGAACAATGTATTCAATTAAAAACATAGCAATAAGTATATTTTCTCAAATAGTTATTGTTATTCTAGGCTTTATATCTAGGAAAGTTTTTTTGGATAGTTTAGGAATAGAGTATTTAGGGATAGATGGTTTGTTAATTAATGTATTATCCATGTTAGCGTTAATTGAAGCTGGCATAGGAGCGAGTATAGTATACAATTTGTATAAACCATTGGCAGAAAATAATCAGTATAAAATTATAGCCCTTGTTCAATTATATAAAAAAATTTATCAGATTTTAGCAATCATTATTTTAGTAATAAGTGCTATGATATATCCCTTTTTAAGTTATTTAATGAAAGATGGGGAGTCTATATCGAATGTTGCGATAATCTATTCGATATTCGTGGTGAAAAATGTCGTTACTTATTTAAATGCTCACAAGAGGTCTTTAATACAAGCTGATCAAAGAGGATACATATTGGCTAGGGTGGATCTCTTATTCCAAGTGGTAACTACAATATTTAAAATATTTATACTAATGTACACAAAAAATTATATATTGTATTTAATTATAGAGTTGAGTATATATGTAATTCAAAATGTCGTAAACGGTAGGATTGTGAATAAGAACTATTCTTATATAAAGACAAAAAAGAAGTATTCTATAGATAATGATACGAAAGAAAAATTAATTATAAATGTAAAGGCGATGTTTTTGCATAATATTGGAGGATATATTGTATTTGGAACGGATAATATACTGATTTCATCTTTTGTAGGTCTTGCTACGGTCGGGATATATTCGAATTATACAATGATAATAAATCAATTAGCAGCTGTAGTAAATCCTATATTAAATGGTATTGAAGCAAGTGTAGGAAATCTAATCGCAACTGAGAATAGTGACAAAAATTATGCAATATTTAAAGTGACTTATTTAGTGAATTTTTGGGTTTTTTCTTTTTGTACCATATTTTTATTTAATCTGTTAGAGCCATTTATAGGGTGGTGGCTTGATAAGAAGTATTTATTAAATAACATGGTTTTTGTAGTGATACTCATAAACTTTTATTTAACAGGGATGCGAACCGCGATAGCTATTTTTAAAAATAAAGCGGGATTATTTGTACAAGATAAGTATATTCCATTAGTTGAAGCGATAATCAATTTAAGTTTATCCATTCTATTAGCTAAAATGTTAGGATTGGTAGGTATATTCATAGGAACGGCGATTAGTACAATTACTACGGTACTTTGGATTCAGCCTTATATTGTATATAAAAATCTTTTTAAGAAATCAGTTTGGAAGTATTTCACAGCATATGTATTTTATATATTTTTAACTGTCGTGACAGGTTTCATTACTACAAGTATATGTAATTATTTCATAGAAGATAGTACCTTTATTTCGTTAGTCGGAAAAGGTATGATTTGCTTATTAGTACCAAATGTAATATACATTTTAATTTTTTATAAAAGCACAGAATTTCATTATATAAGAAATATCTTTAGTGTGATGTTTTTACAAATTAAAAAGAAACGAAACGTTATTTAGGTATAAAAATTATGGATATTATATTGGTTTGAATTATTAAGTAAGTATATTGTTGTTGAAGCCTCTTAGTATGAAATGAAACTTGATATTAATTAGAAAACGTGAATCATTAGCCCTAACATAGCATTTATATAATGCATAGTATTCTATTAAAGGGATACGTATGTAAGCAGAATATAAAATATTTGTCCCTATGCACTGGTATAAGTTTGAATTTTCTGTAAAAATTCAACTTCTATCTTAGTTGGAGGTTATATAAATCATGGCAAAATTTCAAGTGACATCTGTGTTAAAAGGGAATCTTCCTGTGTTAAGCGAGGGAGAATTTTGTTTTTGTATAGATACTTGTGAGTTATTTATTGGGACGAAAAAAGGGAATATAAAAGTATCAACGGAGAATAAATTTGAGAGGTTAGTAAGTAAACTTAAAAGCAATACATTTGGAAGTTCTAATTCTAGAAAATCACTGATTGGAGAAACAGAATCTGCTAATGTGGTTTCGGGCACGTATTTTCTTGAGTTAGAGAGATGGAATGTTAAAAATGATGGAACGGACGCGGATAATACTTCTAAAGGGATTAATAATGCATTATTATGGGCATTTCAACAAGGATTTATAGAAGTTGTTTTACCCATGGGGACATATTTAATTGATGAAAATACACCAATTGAGCCACAAAGTTTTATGACTTTAAATTTAGGTGGATCAACTTTAAAAATAAGAAGTAATGGATTAGTTAAATATGCAATCGTACGATATCAAAGAAATCAAAAATTTTCTCGGGTTACCAATGGAAGGGTTGAAGGAGATAAAGATACACACGATTATACAACGATTCCTCATACTCATGAATGGGGATATGGGATTGAAGTAGGAAATACTACTCCTGCTGAGGGGAGTAATATGAATTATATTTCAATAGATAATATGGAAATTTTAAATTGTACTGGCGATGGGATAGCAATGGAAAGTACATGGGGACAAATTGGAGAATATGATTTTGCCAGTACATTTGAAGTGGGGGGGATTAGTGATGTCAATGGTTCCCTAATAGTAGATGATAATAAAATTAGATCCAATTTAAAAATAGATTTACATCATAGTAGCATTATAAAATGGGGATATTTCGGTTTGTATGGAGATGGCTATGGTGGAATTGGTTCAGAAATATATACAGAATTATATGATGTGTTATTTTATAAAGCTGATAATACTTTTGTAACGGCTGCGAATAGAGTAAAGTTTTTTGAAGAAGTGAGTGTTCCAAAAGAAGCAGATTATGCGAAAATAGTTCTTCATCAAGGTACAATACCTACAGAAAACGGTTGTAAAATAACTGTTAGAATTCCAGAATTTTCCCGAAATGTATTTATCGAAAAATGTAAAATACATGATTGTAGAAGGCTTGGGGTAAGTGTATCTGGAGCGAAACAAATTTATATTAGAGATTGTGAAATTTACAAAATGAAAGGTACAGCACCTCAGGGAGCAATAGATATTGAAGATGGATATCGATTAAATCAATATATAAACATTGAGCGTAATAACATATATGATAATCAGGGATATAACGTTGTTGTAGTCGGTGGTAGATATATTAATATCATTCAAAATAAATTAGCTAATAATTCATTAGTAGTAGGTGAAAATGTAGAGAAAGTGATTATAAACAATAATCACTTAAGGGAAGTAAGTTGTGTTTTAAGCGGAGAAGTAACTTTTACGAATAATCAAATGTATGCTACTCGAGTCACGATAGATCAAGGAGATAAGGAAGCGCTTATTGGTAACTGTATTTTCCATAATAGCGCATTGTTAATGGGAAGAGATAAAGCATATTGTATTCAAGTGAACCAATGTGAATTTTTTAGTGATCGAGATTTATTTCATTCTTTTTCACAGTTGGGTTCAATAATTGGTTTTTCAGCAGAACCGCAAACTATATCAAATTGTGTTATTAAAGGAGGGGCTGTAGAGGGTACAAGTTTGACAGGCGTATCACCTGGTATGAAAAATGGATGGAGATTAAATAATATTGCTTTTATAGATACGAAACACCCGCAAGGAATCATTACGAATTTACCACCAGGAGTATATACGGGATGTAAATTTGAGAACAGCGGTACAATATCATTTGTTACAAAAACTCCTCAAGCAGAATATGAATTTAATGGATGTTCATTTAGTTGGGATGCTTATAATCTGTTTACTGTTGAGTCTTCTCAAAGGATAGCGATGCTAAAAGTGAAAAATAGTAATTTTAGAGGTGGAAGATGGGGCTCAGCATTTTTTTTATGGGACATTGGGGGAAGAATAGAATTTAATAATAATGCATTTGAATACCTTAATTCGGAATCGACAGACAGTATAATGAATTTTTGGAATGAAACATTTACGAGTGAGTTTATGTTAATAGAAAATAATATATTTAGGTCAAATAAAAGTATGATAGGCGTGAATGCAAATCAAATTTCATCCTCAATTACTTTGATTTTTAAAGATAATATTGTGGACACAGTAGTTATAAAGTTAAGGGATGAACATATAAAAAGGGATAATTATATTAATGGCGTCTTTGATCCATACATGTAAAGTTATAGAAACTAATGGAGTAACGGGTCCTTTGTAAATAAGCAGTGATATCGCATGGAAATATTCACATAGGCTAGCTATGTTTAAACTATTTGATGAGATAGAATTAATGAAAGATGACGTAATTAAACAAAACAAGGGGCAACTAACTGTAGTTGCCTTTTGTTTTGTTTAATTGCATATAAAGTTTTAAATGGTCCTAGGGGTATTAAACGTAAATGAGTAAGGAGGATAGTACATGAAAAGAATTTTTGATGTATGTATTTCTTTATTGTTATTATTTGTATGTTTGCTTCCTATTCTTGTTATAGCAATCTTAGTTAGGCTGAAAATAGGATCTCCTGTACTGTTTAAGCAACAGCGTCCAGGACTACATGGAAAACCGTTTAATGTTTATAAGTTTCGAACTATGCTAGATAAGAAGGGGAGTGATGGGGAATTACTTCCAGATCAAAATAGATTGACTACTTTTGGGGCAATTCTTAGAAAATATAGTTTAGATGAGTTACCCCAACTGATGAATGTTCTATGGGGTGATTTAAGTTTAGTAGGTCCAAGGCCATTATTGATGGAATACTTACCCCTATATTCTAGTAAACAGGCTAAAAGGCATAATGTAAAACCAGGAATTACGGGATGGGCACAAATAAATGGTAGGAATTTGATTACCTGGGAAGAAAAATTTGAATTGGATGTATGGTATGTGGAGAATCACTCTTTTTTATTAGACTTGAAAATAATTGTACTTACAATATTAAAAGTATTTAAAACAGAGGGAATAAATTATGTAGGGCATGTGACAATGGAGAGATTTACTGGAGGGAAAATAGAAATAAAGGGGGAGGGAAAATGAAAATTTTAATAATAGGATGTGGTGGGCATAGCAAGGTTGTGAGGGATATAATCTTATCAAATGAAGGATATGAAATAGTCGGTTATTTAGATGATTTGTACACAGGGATAAATATTGTAGACAATCTTTATTTTGGAGCAATTGCAGATGCAAGGGAAATTATCAATAATTTTAATGATGTAAGGCTCGTGATTGCTATAGGAAATAATAAAATAAGAAGAGAAATTTCAGAAATATTAAATCAACAAAGTAGCATATATGCTACTTTAATTCATAAAACAGCCATTATAAGTTCAAATGCTAATATAGGAAACGGAACGGTAATTATGCCAAATGTGGTTGTTAATGCGGATACGTTCATCGGTAACCATACTATAATAAATACGGGCTCAATAATAGAACATGATAATATAATTGATGATTTTGTTCATATTTCACCACATGCTACACTTACAGGTTCTGTCACTATAGCAGAGGGGGCACATATAGGAGCATCAGCTACTATAATTCCAGGTGTTCAAATTGGTAAGTGGTCTATTGTTGGAGCTGGTTCTGTAGTCATAAATGATTTTCCATCTAATTGTACTGCTGCTGGTATTCCAGCAAAAGTTATTAATGTAGTAAATTAAGAGGAGATGAAGAGTGATGATAAAAAATAAGGAGAAAATCTATCTTTCCTCTCCACACATGAGTGGAAATGAACAAAAATATATAAAAGATGCTTTTGACTCAAATTGGATTGCGCCTCTAGGCCCAAATGTAGATGGATTTGAAAGAGAGCTTGCTTCTTTTGTAGGAGTTAAAGGTGGGGCTGCGGTTAGTTCAGGTACTGCGGCCATTCATTTAGCTTTACGATTATTAAACGTTCAAGAGGGTGATACAGTGTTTTGTTCAAGTTTCACTTTTGTAGCAAGTGCGAATCCGATTGTTTATTTGGGAGCAGAACCGGTATTTATTGACTCAGAACCGGAAACATGGAATATGTCACCACAAGCTCTAGCACTTGCGTTGCATGATGCTGATAAAGCAGGGAAATTACCTAAGGCTGTCATTCTTGTTCATTTATATGGTCAGAGTGCAAAATTAGATGAAATTCTTTCGCTTTGTAATCATTATGGTGTTCCCATAATTGAGGATGCAGCAGAATCCCTAGGTTCCACATATAAAGGAAAAGCAAGTGGTACATTCGGAAGATTTGGTATTTATTCATTTAATGGAAATAAAATTATTACAACTTCGGGCGGTGGAATGTTAATTTCTGATGATGTGGAAGCGTTAGAAAGAGCGAGATTTTTAGCAACACAAGCAAAGGATCCAGCACCACATTATGAGCATAGTAAGGTAGGGTATAATTATCGAATGAGTAATATATTGGCTGGTATTGGAAGAGGACAATTAGAAGTGTTAGAAGACAGGGTGAGAGCTAGAAGATCTGTATATAAACGTTATTACGAAGAGTTATCTCTCATACCAGGATTTTATTTTATGCCTGAATTAGAAAATACTCGCTCGAATCGATGGCTTACCACATTAACAATTGATGAAAAGGAATCCGGGATCTCTGTTGGGAACTTATTGAGGGATTTAGAGGAAGCAAATATTGAAGCGCGTCCTATGTGGAAGCCATTGCATATACAATCGCTCTTTAAAAGGAAGAAGTATTATCCGCATAGCAAAAATGAAGATGTGTCGCAGTGTCTGTTTCAAAGTGGAATTTGTTTACCTTCAGGATCTAATATGTTAATCGAAGATCAACAACGGGTGATTCAGTGTGTTTTAAATGTAGTGTTAAAGAAAAGCAAATAAAACAACAAATAAGAATGAAATTAGGCATTGTAATTTGTTCTTTATAATGAAAATAAGTGCATGATAGTAGTTTTGACATACCCGTAATCTACTGATTTATAGGACCATATAATGGAGGAAGTGTGAGAATAAATGTTTTTGTTCTTTAAAAAGAATGATATAAGGGTATGTTTAACGAAATAAATATAAAAGCAGTATTTATAGAAATTCCTTATATATTAGGAGGAAAACATGAGCGCAATAACTGGTATTGTTCATCTTACTAATGAACCCGTATTAATTGAGCATGGAAGAAGGATAATGGATTGTTTATATAAATATCCTGCTAATGACATTGGAATTTTCCATAAAGAGAACACATTTTTTGGGTGTCATGCACAATGGATTACACCAGAAGCTATTGGTGAACAGTTACCTTACTATAATGAAACAGCAAAATTAGTGATTACAGCAGATGCAATTATTGATAATCGAAATGAACTATTTGATAGGTTGCAAGTAAATTATAACGAGAGAAAGGTAATACCTGATAGTAAATTAATTTTACTAGCTTATCAAAAGTGGGGAGAAGATGCTCCAAAATATTTAGTCGGTAATTTTGCTTTTATGATTTGGGATGAACGTAATCAAAAATTATTTGGAGCTAGAGATTTTTCAGGAAGTCGAACTCTGTATTATTACTATGATAAGCAACGGGTTGTTTTTTGTACGACGATAAGTCCTTTGTTAACATTACCTTATATACGAAGAGAATTAAACGAACAATGGATTGCTGAGTATTTAGCAATTTCAACAGTAGTTGATACGGTAGATACCTCAATAACACCCTATAAAAAAATAGAACAAATACCTCCAGCTCACAGCATTACAATTGACAGAGGTAAGATAAAGTTAACAAAATATTGTACTTTGGACTTGGGCCAGAAGTTAAAGCTCAAGACAGATGAAGAGTATGTAGAAGCGTTTCAAGAAGTTTTTCAACAGGCTGTAACATCTTGTACACGTACTTATCGTCAAATTGGGGCTCATTTAAGTGGTGGGCTAGATTCTGGTGCAGTTGTTAGTTTCGCTGTAAAGGCGTTAAGTACAGAAAATAAACAATTGCATACATTCAGCTATATTCCTTCGGATGATTTTGAAGATTATACTCCTAAGTCTTTAATGCCAGATGAAAGGACATTTATTCAATCAACCGTCCAATACGTAGGCGGAATTAAAGCGCATTATTTAGATTTTAAAGAGAAAAATTCTTTCTCTGAAATTGATAGTCTATTAGAAATGATGGAGATGCCGTATAAATTTTTCGAAAATTCTTTTTGGTTGAAGGGGATGTATGAGAAAGGACAAGAAGAAAAAGTTGGGGTGCTTTTAAGTGGGGCAAGAGGTAATTTAAGTATATCTTGGGGAGCTGCCTTAGATTATTATGCAATTTTACTGAAAAGAATGAAATGGTTTCGTCTTATTTATGAATTACATCAGTACAGTAAAAATGCAGGTGGGGCTAGATTAAGAAGAATACCCGTTGTTGCAAGAGTAGCATTTCCATTTATTGATCAAATATTTCCGATGGGTGAACCGTATGAAATTCCATCATTCATTAATCAAGAATTTGCAAAGAGGACAGATGTTTTTAATAAACTCAAAAATTACGGATTAGATCAAAAGGGATGGTTTGCTACCACAAATATTTACGAACGGAGAATTAGACATTTTGAAGATGGTTTTCATTGGAACGCAACTAGTACATTAGGAAGTAAATTATCTTTATATTATTCGTTATGGACACGTGATCCTACTAATGACATACGTGTAATTCGTTTTTGTTTATCTGTTCCAGAGAAACAATTTGTTCAAAATGGGCTGGATCGAGCGCTTATTAGAAAATCTACTGAAAAGTATTTGCCAGATAAAGTTAGATTAAATCAAAGAGTTCGTGGTGTTCAAGGAGCCGATTGGCTTCATCGAATGATTCCGTATTGGGATATGGTAATAGAGGAGTTACAGCAGCTTAGTGAAGACGAAAGGATTTTAGAATTTATAGATGGCAAGATAATTAAGCGAGCGTTATCTGAAATTAGCAGAGATGTTCGACCGGAGTATGCAACTGATCCGAATTATAAGATATTAATGCGTTGTTTAATATTATATAGATTTATGAAAAAATTTGTTTGAAAGGAGGTGATAATATGAAAAAAGAATGGAAAACACCTGTATTAGAAGTGCTTGATGTGAATATGACAATGCTTGATCCGAAAAATGGAAGACATCTTGATCATACTTATGAGGCAGGAACAGATCGAGATGATTTAACTTGGAGTTAGGTGAAAAGAGTTTTTTATTGAGTGTATTTAGTTATTCGAATCTACTTAGATTTTATATGACCGGTTGTTGTTAAAAAACCCTTATATGAAAAAATATAAGGGTTTTTAACATAAAACTAAATAGGAGGTGAAAAGGATGCTAATAATTCAGAAGGAAACGGTGTATCAAGCCTTTGGTTTGTCGGTTGTTAGTGATATTCCTCTACCAGAATTACCTTATGCGAATAATAAACTAGACAAAATAGATGTAGAAATAAAAATAGAAGATCTATCAAAAATTTGGTTTGACTTATCAGATAAAGAAAGGACTTTTATAGTCGATGAAAACAGAGTTATGTTTCAGGTTCCTAATGTAGTAATTTTTTCGATACAAGGTGGAAAGACGATAACTGTTTCACCTTTGGAAAAGTATGAAGAAGATATGATTCGACTTTGGATTCTTGGAACTTGTATGGGTGCAATACTAATGCAAAGGAAGGTTTTTCCATTGCATGGTAGTGCAGTGGTGATTAACGGAAAAGCATATGCATTCATAGGAGATTCAGGTGCAGGAAAGTCTACATTAGCGTCAGGGTTTATAAAAAAAGGATATCAGTTTTTAAGTGATGATGTGATTGCAGTATCTTTTTCGCAAGACACATATGCGCCGATAGTTATCCCTTCTTATCCTCAACAGAAGTTATGGCAGGATAGTTTGACCAACTTTAGAATGGAAATAGGAAAGTATCAATCCATATGTGGTCGAGAGAAGAAGTATAGTGTTCCAGTTACCTCTCAATACTTTAGTGAAATATTGCCTTTGGCAGGTATATTTGAATTGGTGAAAACGGAAAGTGAGGAAATAGAGGTCCAAAAAATTGAAAATCTGGAGCGTTTTTATGCTTTATTCCGACATACTTTTCGCAACTTTCTTATTCATGATTTAGGGCTAACGGAATGGCACTTTAACAAATCAGCAGATATTTTAAGTAAAGTTAATATGTATCAGTTGTGTAGACCGATTTCTAGATTCAGTGCACCGAAACTAGTTGATATCATAATAAATACTATAAACAAAGGAGAATGAGTGATTATGGAAAAACAAGGTATCTCATTAAATCAATTCATTACACAAGTTCAAGGGAATATAGTAAGCGATATGAACGGGGAGAAAGTAATGTTAAGTATACGGAATGGTAAATATTACAATTTAGGTGAGTTAGGAGGGGTTATATGGGGATTAATTGAGAAACCACTAGCAGTTACTCAATTGGTTAAGGAATTAACATTAGAATATGAGGTAGAACAATCGAAATGTGAGAAAGAAGTGGTATCTTATTTGGAGATTTTATTAGAGGAAGGGTTAATTGAGGTCAGTAAATAAGTTTAGTGTATTCTTTTATTTTCGAAAAGAAGTAGGAGGATATGGAAATGTTGAGAAAAGTAGGGGCTTTTATTTCATTAGATAGGCAGGTAATGTTTTTATTTGCAGAGGCATGTGTGTATTTAGGATGGGCACGGATTTTAAAGGTAATGCCATTCTCTAAAGTTTCATCGGCCTTAGGTATTCATATGGAAGAAACACCTTTAAGTTATATAGAATTTAATAAACCAATAATCGGGAGAGTTTCTGAGGCTATACAAATTGTGAGCCAGCATACTTTATGGGACAGTATGTGTTTTGAGAAATCGATAGCCGCAATGAAAATGTTAGAGAGGCGACGAATAGAAAGTACTTTATATTTTGGAACTGCAAAGGATAAGGATGGAAAGCTGGTCGCTCATGCGTGGTTACGTAGTGGTCCTTTTTATATTACTGGAATGGAAAGTATGGATCAATTTACTGTTGTTAGTACATTTGCAAAGAAAATAGATGAGAAGAATCCAAAAAAAGGAGACTACGATGCATAAGAGTTTCTGTCTAGACACAGATGATTTTTCTAAGGAGTTAAAATTGCTTTTGGAGATTTTGAAAATGGAAGATGGTGATGATGGATTTCAAAATCGAAGTGAATGGCTGCTGGATATTGATTGGCATGAGTTTGTTGCACTTGCAATGCATCACCGTGTTTACCCAAGCATATATTCGAAATTAAAAGGCATAGGAGAAGAACGGATACCTGATTGTGTAGTGGAATTGTTGTACCAACAGTTTAAAAAGAATACTTTTCAAATGCTGTATTTGAGTGCTGAAATGGAACGGTTGAGTAAAATGTTTTTTGGAAATGAGATTCGTACACTTTTTTTAAAAGGGCCAATACTTGCGCATGATCTATATGGTGATATTTCTTTACGTACATCTTGTGATCTGGACATTCTTATTCCGATTCAACAGTTAGAAAAAGTGGAGAAACTCCTTGTGGAAGAAGGTTATGTGAAAGATGAGTACATTCAAACAATATTAAATGATTGGAAATGGAGACATCATCATGTAACATTTTTTCATCATCAGAAGCATATTAAAGTAGAAATTCATTGGAGATTACACCCTGGCCCTGGGAAAGAACCAAATTTTGAAGCGCTTTGGGAGAGGAAAAGGAAGAGCTTGCTGGGAAGTTATCCTGTTTATATGTTAGGAAGAGAGGATTTATTTTGGTTTCTTGTTTCTCATGGAGCGCGTCATGGTTGGTCTCGATTACGTTGGTTAGTTGATATTCATCAGATGTTAAAGCAAGATCTCAATCGGCCAGTTATTAAAAAGTTATTTAAAAAATATCAAAATGAGAATGTGGGAGGACAAGCGTTAATTTTAGTTAGCGAACTTTTAAATGCCATAACTACCGAGGAAATGATAGGGTTGATGAATCGGAGTCGTACGAAGCGGCTAGCGAAAGGAGCATTGTTTTATTTGAAGCAAAAGATAAACTTGCATACACCTCCTGTTCCGGATGATGTAGCAGAATATCACAGTCGACATCTATTTTTGCTAATGTCAAATAGGCAAAGGGCTGTATTTATGATAAGTCATTTTTATCCCTATCCAATTGATGCAAAGACGTTACCGTTACCAAAGTCACTTCATTTTCTATACTTTCCTTTACGACCTATTTTATGTGCTTGGAGAAAAACGAAAAAATATGTATTCTCATAGGAGGATAAAAATTGAACTACCTCTTATATTTTATGAAAAAATTACATTCTTTTGCTGGGAAAAAATTATATATAAATTTATTAGGGATGACAGTAGTGAGTCTTTTGGAAGGAATGGGGATACTTTTATTGATTCCAATGATAAGTGTAAGTGGAGTTGTAAACATGAAAAGTGATTCGAGTTCCTTTATGGAGATGTTTAGTTTTTTTCATAATATCCCTGGAACAATAAGTTTACTACTCATCTTAGGTATCTATATTTTTCTAGTAGTTTTTCAAGCGTTTCTACAACAACATTTGAGTCTTCAAAATATGAAGATTATTATTCGCTTTACAAATTATATAAGATTAGAAACATATAGTTCTCTACTAAAAGTGAATTGGGAATTCTTTGTGAAAAAGAGAAAGTCTGACTTGATTAACTCTTTAACTGAAGAGTTAGGAAGAATCATACAAGGGACAAATTTGTGTTTTCAAATGTTAACCGCCTTAGTATTTACTTTCATCCAAATTGGTATTGCATTATGGCTCTCTGCAACAATAACGATTTTTGTACTATTTGCGGGTCTAATACTTGCATTTTTGTTGAGAGGTTTTATAAAAAAGTTTAGAGATTTAGGAAATAAAAAGACAGAGATATCCAAAAGTTATCTTGCTGGTATTACAGATCATTTTAACGGGATTAAAGATATTAAGAGTAATACGCTAGAAGAGTCTAGGTATGAATGGTTATATTATTGGTGTCAAAAAATAGAGAGCGAGCAATTGGGGTTTATGAGATTGAAAAATAAATCACAACTTTTTTATAGAGCTGCATCATCTGTTTTAATAGCATTGCTCGTTTTTATATCTGTTAAACTATTTCAATCGCAACCAACCCAATTATTATTAATCATTCTCATTTTTTCCAGATTGTGGCCAAGATTTATGACGATTCAATCAAATTTAGAACAACTAGCTGCAAGTATTCCTGCTTTTAAGTCATTATGGGAGTTGCAAGAGGAATGTAAGGAAGCGATTGAAATACAGGATATACATCAGCACAAACAAATAAAGCCGATTTGTATTGAACAAGGTATTGAGTGTAAGGATGTTCACTTTCGTTATAATAAGCAAGAATCTTTATACGCACTTCAAAATATTAATGTACAAATTCCAATAAATAGTATGACGGCCATTGTGGGGCATTCTGGTGCAGGAAAAAGTACATTAATTGATGTATTAATGGGATTAATCCAGCCAGAAAAAGGTCAAGTGTTAATAGATGGTACTCCCCTTACAACTGATAATTTATTGTCATTAAGGCGGGCTATTAGTTATGTACCACAAGATCCTTTCTTATTTAATGCGAGCATAAGAGATAATTTATTGATGATTGAACCGAATGCAAATGAGGAAGAAATTTGGGATGCATTAAGTTTTGCAGCCGCCGCTGAATTTGTACAAACGCTACCAAATGGGCTTGAAACACTGATTGGAGATCGTGGGGTGAGGCTTTCAGGTGGTGAACGTCAGCGACTTGTACTAGCTCGGGCTATTTTAAGAAGGCCATCGATTTTAGTATTAGATGAAGCTACGAGTGCATTAGATACTGAAAATGAAGTGAAAATCCAATCAGCAATAGAAAGGTTGAAAGGAACAATGACAATTATTGTGATTGCGCATCGTTTATCTACTATACGCAATGCAGATCAAGTCATTGTCTTAGGAAAAGGTGAAATTGTCCAAAAAGGTGAATTTAATCAATTGGCTAAAGAGAGAAAAGGTGTATTTCGAAGTTTGTTAGGGTCACAAATGGAAGTTGGTTCTTAGAAGGGAAAGGGTGAATGAATTTTTGTATTCATACAGTTCGAATCGAATAAAAGCCCGAGTAATGGTCAGTTATAACAAGATCTTATTCGGGCTTTTATTTGTACGTTTTCTACATTTAGGGAGTAAATATAAATGAGTACCTTGCAATGGATAATACTAAGTGGTATATTATGGATATAACAGGTACCGTGTATTGAACAGTACTGGAATGAGAAAGGGGGATTGACCTTGAACGTTCAGTTTAAAAAAGGCGTGTTAGAACTGTGTGTTTTGGCACTTGTGAAACGTAAAGATTGTTACGGTTATGAACTTGTTCAGCAAATCTCAAATAAATTTTTAATATCGGAAGGATCAGTGTATCCTTTATTACGTCGTTTAACGAAAGAAGGGTATTTTCAAACGTATTTAAAGGAATCTACGGAAGGACCACCTCGTAAATATTATCAACTAACGGAGCAAGGAGAGATGCAACTTACTTTATTAGTAACAGAGTGGCGCGATTTTGCTAAAGGTGTTCAAGAAATTATTGAAGGGGTGGAATGGGATGAGTAAAGAAGGGTTTCTTAAAGAATTATCAAGTCATCTTAGAAAGTTACCAGAAGAAGAGCGACAAGATATTTTATTTGATTATGAAGAGCACTTTCAGTTTGGGATGGAAGAGGGGAAAACTGAATCAGAAATAATAAAGGGACTTGGCTCTCCGAAAGTAATTGCGAAAGACTTACTTGCGATGTATCGATTTGATGAAATGAAAAAGGATCCGTCGACTTCAAATGTGACAAGAGCTGTCATGGCAGCGGTTGGACTTAGTTTGTTTAATTTTATTATTGTGTTAGGCCCGTTAGTTGCAATTATCGGTTTTATATTTTCTTTTTGGGTCGGTGGGATTGCTAGTGTAGTGACACCATTTTTCGTTATTGTAAAAGTATTTATGGGCACTTTTATATGGTTGGATCTTTTCGTTAGTATAACGTTTGTCGGAGTAGGTTTGTTGTTATGTATTGTAGCTTATTATAGTACGAAGTGGTTTAAAAGATTATGTGTACGCTATGTAGTCTGGAACTTCAAAATGATAAAAGGGGAGTAGATGATGAAAAAGATATTATTAGTAGCTATCGCTTGTATCATTATTGGAGTAATAGGGATTTCACAAACATATGAAAAAGCAGTGCAAACTGCAGAAAAAGGAGATAAAGAGGACGTAATTAAAAACGAAACGCTAAAAAATGTAGAAGTTAAGTTAGATGCTGGAGATATTGTTGTCCAAAAATCTCCTGATTCCTCTTTTTATGTAAAGCAAAAAGGAGACGTAAGTAAACAGGAGATTCGTATTGCTGAAGATGGTGATACATTAAAAATCATAGGGGAAATAGAAAAAGGTGTTTCATTTGATTTTTCATTTTACAATTTCGGATTTCAAACGCCTACATTGACTATATTAGTACCTGAACGTTCTTATCAAGAGATAAAAGTAAATTCATCCGCTGGACAAATAGAAATAAGTAATGTGAAAAGTGACCGCGTAAGTGTTGAAACACTCGCCGGAGAAGTGGATTTGAAACATGTAACAGCAAAGAGTGTGGAGGGGTCTACAAAAGCTGGTGAGGTGAATTTTAAAAAAGTAATAGGGAAAGTAACAGCAAAAACGGCTAGTGGGGATATAGATATTATTGATCATGATTCTAAATATGATTTAGAGGTAAGTTCAACTGCTGGAGATGTAGATATTACTTTATTGGAAAAACCACAAGATGCAGTTATAACTGGGCAAACTGCTGCTGGAGACGTGACAATTTTTAATGAAGACAATAAAAATATAACGATTGGTAATGGTAGTAAAAAGATTAGCGGTAAAACCGCTGCTGGAGATGTTACTATTGAAACGCGTTAATAATTAATGAAACGCATTCTTTTGAATGAACGGAAATCTATCAAAATATAAAAAGAAGATAATTACCTATATAAATAAGGGAATTATCTTCTTTTTATTATTTTTAATGTAAATCACGATATACGCCAATTACTTTTCCAATAACTGACACTTGTTTTAAAATAATAGGTTCTAGTGAAGAGTTTTCCGGTTGTAGACGGAAATGATCTTTTTCTTTATAGAAACGTTTAACAGTTGCTTCGTTATCTTCTGTTAAAGCAACTACAATTTCACCGTTGTATGCAGACTGTTGTTGGCGAACAACAACTAAATCACCATCAAAGATACCGGCTTCAATCATGCTATCTCCAGAAATGCGTAACATAAACACTTGATCTGCTCCAGCAACGATACTAGCTGGAAGTGGGAAGTGATCTTCTACACTTTCGACTGCTGTAATCGGTAAACCGGCAGTAACTTTTCCGATGATTGGAACTTGAATAACAGATTGTGTTTCCGTTCGGTTGTCACCTAAAATTTCAATTGCGCGTGGTTTTGTTGGATCGCGTCGAATATATCCCTTTTCTTCTAGTCGTGATAAATGTCCGTGCACTGTAGAACTAGAAGCAAGGCCGACTGCTTGACCGATTTCACGTACGGAAGGTGGATATCCTTTTTCTTGTACTTTTAGCTTAATAAAGTCGAGAATGTCTTGCTGGCGTTTCGTTAACTTTTCCATGTTTTCTAACACCTCGTTTTCTTTCATTTTTCTTATTATTAAGTATAACATGCGAAAAAACATTCTACAAACATAAGTTCGAACGAAAGGCAAATTTATGATACACTATAAGGAAAATATAGTGAGAAAGAAGGGTTCAAAATGAATGCAATTATTTATGCACGTGTGAGCACAACAAAAGAAGAACAGGAAACATCATTATTGCGTCAAAAAGATGAATTATTGCATTTAGCTGAGCGCTATCAAATGGATGTTACAAAGGTAATTGAGGAGCAGGCTAGCGGTTATACAATTGAACGTGATGGCATATTAGAAGTGCTAGATACAATTCGAGATGAACAAGTTGATGTACTACTTATACAAGATGAAACGCGTCTTGGTAGAGGAAATGCAAAGATTGCATTAATGCATTGTTTACATAAAGAGGGGATAAAAGTTTATACGCACACGCATAGTGGTGAATTACAGCTTTCAGATTCTGATTCGATGGTGCTAAATATAATTGGGATCGTTGAAGAGTATCAA
Source organism: Bacillus sp. DB-2 (assembly GCF_003315125.1). Lineage (NCBI taxonomy): Bacteria > Bacillati > Bacillota > Bacilli > Caryophanales > Bacillaceae > Bacillus > Bacillus sp. DB-2. The sequence goes on from NZ_QNRN01000006.1 coordinate 279,092, forward strand.
AGAAAGATCCACAATTTAAAAATTAAACGTGGCATGCAAAGAGCAGTGGAGAAAGGATTTCGTCCAGAAAATAATTTGAAAAATCGTCATTTAAGCGTAGGACGTGAGAAAAAAGAAGTGCCAATTGAGGAAATTGTACGTTTGCGCCGGAATGAATTAACTTTTGAAGAAATTGCAGCAACACTTCGTGGTTTTGGTCATGATGTTTCAAAAGCAACTGTACATCGAAGGTATGTAGAATATACAAAGCAATTGCTTGATAAAGAGGAATAACTATTGTATGATAATAATCAGTTTTGAGTAGAAGGGGGATTCGAGATGCCAAGTCAAGAACTCATTGAACGCATTAACTTCTTAGCGAAAAAAGCAAAAGCTGAAGGCTTAACTGAAGAAGAACAACGTGAGCGCAAATCGCTTCGTGAACAATATTTAAAAGGATTTCGTCAAAATATGTTAAACGAATTAAAAGGAATTAAAGTCGTTAACGAAGAAGGCACGGACGTTACACCGGCGAAATTAAAAGCTTTAAAGAAGCAGGATAATGCAAAATTAAATTAAAAGATGGGCATAGCCCATCTTTTTTTATTTGTTAAAATTGTTATTTAATAACTTTCCAGTTTTCATTTTTCGTTGCTTCTATCCTTTTATGCTTCAATATATAGTTAGCGATAAGTTCGGACATATCTGTTGGTATGTCTTTTACTACTGGTTTATTTTGAAACATAAAGAAGTTCCCGCCACCGCTTGCACGATAATTATTCATAACAACGTCATATTCTTCATTCATATTAAGAGGAGCGCCTTTATACTGCAAAGACTCTACTCTCTCTCCAATTGGTTTTGAAATGTTTAATACATACGAAATCCCTTCCCACATATCGTAATTAAAGTGTTGTGGTTTTGGCTCTATATAGGCAGGGTTTACGATGATGGTTCCATCTGCTTTTAATGTGAAATAAGAAGCAGAGAGTTCGAGAGCATCTTTTATATCCGCTCCGGTTATTCTAATTACTTTTAATGTATTTGGATAAATATAATTAGAAACGATGTCACGCATTGTTACATGTTTCGGGAAACCAGGAGATGTATTATGAAACAAACTTGTACAAGAAATTGAAACATTAGCTATATCCATCTGTATTTTATTTATGAATTCAATAAAAGGATGGTCTTGCAAACGTGTTTGCATAGCATCGGAAATTTGCATATCCCCATAAATTATTCCAATAGGTTTATCAAGCCAATTTTGTGTTTTCTCTTCATAATTGGCAACCAAGGAAAGAACATCTTGGTCTGCCGCAATTCCTTGTACGGACAATAACTCTGAATAACTCTCTTTTTTCACCCATTTTTGTTCTGCTTTTTCGAATGTTACTGTTACTTTTCCAACTGAGTGTCCATTGCATCCAGTCTGTAAAATTGTTACACCATTAATCACGGTGTGAGCGATTTCTCGGTGTTGGTGGCCTGTTAGTAAAATATCTATGCCTTCAATTTCATGGCACATTGCATATCCTTGGTTTTCACCTGTTAAAACTTCAGTCGGTACTCCGGTTTGTAAATCACGTTCAAATCCCCCGTGATAGGCTACGACTAGTAAATCTGGTTTTTCATGTTTACGGATGTAAGAAACCCATTTTTTTGTTGTTTCAAATGCATCTTCAAATTGTAAATCTTTAATATGATGTGCTTGTTCCCAATGGGGGATGTAATGCGTTGTCACCCCTAAAATAGCAATTTTTATATTTGATTCAATATGTTTTATTATATATGGTTTTCCGAAATAAGGTTCTTTTCTGTTTTTATCTAAAATGTTTGCTGATAGATAAGGGGAATTTGCAGTAGCCACAGCATTATTTAATATATCCATTCCATAATTAAATTCATGATTTCCGATAATTGCAATGTCATACTCTAAGTAGTTGGCTAATAAGGACATTGGGTTTTCCATATCTTTTTCGTATGTAGCGTAATGATAAGTAAATGGTGTTCCTTGAATGAAGTCCCCGTTATCAATCAGAAGAACGTTTGCATTTTGAGAACGTTCTTTTTTTATGAGAGTAGAAATTTTAGCTAAACCAATTTCTGCTTTGGAGTTATCTTGGTAGTGAATTGGATACACAGTACCATGTACATCGCTTGTTAATAAAATATTTAAAGTTACAATTTGATTTTGATTCAACACCATTCACCTTTTCTATAGTTATCTTTCAATTAATCATATCAAATATATGAAAAGAATTTTAATGTGAATGTATAGAATGTGTAAAGATTCTGTAAATAAGCAATTATTTGTAAAAATATGTGATATATTTCTTCATGTTTATGGAAGGTTATTTTATAACAACGAAAAATGGAGGCATTAACATGTTGAAAAAAGTTTTTGCAATGAGCACAACAGTTGTACTAGCAGCGGGATTATTAAGTGGATGTGGAACGAAGGAATCAAGTGCAAGTAAAAATGAAGATACGAAAAAAGGTTATGTACCGAAGACGCTAAATGTTCAATTTGTTCCTTCTCAAAATGCAGATACGTTAGAGGCGAAGGCAAAACCATTGGAAAAGCTATTAAGTGATAAATTAAACATTCCGGTAAAAGTTAGTATTTCAACGAATTACAATACAATTGTAGAAGCGATGGCATCTAAGCAAGTAGATGTAGGCTTTTTACCTCCAACAGCGTATGTGTTAGCGCATGAGAAAAAGGCTGCAAACGTAATTTTACAGGCGCAACGTTTTGGGGTAGATGATGAAACTGGAGCTCCCACAAAGGATTTAGTAGATGTTTATAAATCAGAGTTTGTTGTTAAGAAAGATTCTAATATTAATAGTGTAAAAGATTTAAAAGGTAAAAAAATTGGCTATCAAGATGTAACATCATCAGCGGGTTATGTATGGCCTGCGGCTGTATTGTTAAAAGAGGGAATCGATCCGCTAAAGGATGTGAAACCTGTTACATTAAAAGGTCATGATCAGTCACTTATTGCTCTTTTAAATGGTGATGTAGATGCAGCTGTTGTATTCCAAGATGCTCGCAATATTGTAAAAAAAGATTATCCGAATATATTCGATCAAACGAAAATAGTAAAATTTACGGAGAAAATTCCAAACGATACGATTTCTGTACGTTCTGATTTAGATGCAGAGTGGAGCAAGAAATTACAGGATGCTTTCATTGAAATAGGAAAGAATGAGGAAGGGCACAAAATCATTAAAGAAGTATACTCACATGAAGGATACGTTAAATCTGATGATAGTAAATTTGATATCGTTCGTGAATATGGAAAGAAAGTGAAAACGCAATAATACATATGGAAATGGCGACTAACTGGAAAGTGTGTGATTTCAGTTAGTTTGCCGTTTTTCAGTTATTGATAATACATAGAAGGTAGGTAAGATGTGTGATAGAGTTTCGAAATGTTTCTAAAGTGTATCCGAATGGTACAAAAGGATTGAATAATATAAACTTGGAAATTCAAAAAGGTGAGTTTGTTGTAATGGTCGGGCTATCCGGGGCTGGAAAATCTACACTTCTCAGATCGGTAAATCGCCTTCATGAGATCACAGAAGGAGAAATCATTATTGAAGGGGAGTCTATTACTGCTGCAAAAGGAAAAGGATTACGACGCATGCGCCGAGATATTGGTATGATTTTTCAAAGCTTTAACCTTGTGAAGCGATCAACGGTACTGAAGAATGTATTAGCTGGGCGGGTTGGATATCATTCTACATTGCGTACAACGTTAGGTCTGTTTCCGAAAGAGGATGTGGAGCTTGCATTCCAGGCGCTGAATAGAGTGAATATCTCAGAAAAAGCATATGCACGAGCTGATGAATTATCAGGGGGACAACAGCAACGTGTATCAATTGCTAGAGCATTGGCACAAGAAGCGAAAATCATATTGGCAGATGAGCCTGTTGCTTCGTTAGATCCTCTGACAACAAAGCAAGTAATGGATGATTTGAAGAAAATTAATGAAGATTTTGGAATTACGACAATTGTAAACTTACATTCTATTGATTTAGCGAGGCAATATGCTACTCGTATTATTGGATTACATGCTGGTGAAATTGTTTTTGATGGGTTAGTAGAAGAGGCAACGGATGAAAAATTCGCTGAAATTTATGGGGACGTAGCTCAGAAACGCGCATTATTAGAGGTGGCAGCTAAATGAATGAAGTGACGATATATTCGAAATCGATACCGAAGCCGCCGAGTAAACTGAAACATATGTTAACTGTTATTTTAGTTATTTTACTGTTGTGGGGTAGTAGTGTACAGGTCGACGCATCATTTTCAAAACTAGTAGTTGGTTTTCCAAATATGATGGATTTATTGAAGGAAATGGTGCCACCAGATTGGAGTTATTTTCAAATTATTACAACAGCAATGTTAGATACAATACGTATGGCGATTATCGGAACGACTTTAGGGGCGATTTTAGCCATTCCACTTGCACTATTTGCGGCAAGTAATGTATTTACTAGTGTATTTTTGTACAGTCCAGCTCGATTGATTTTAAATTTTATACGAACAATACCAGATTTATTATTAGCGGCTATTTTTGTAGCGATTTTTGGAATAGGACCACTTCCAGGTATTTTGGCTCTTACTTGTTTCTCCGTTGGACTCGTAGCAAAATTATTGTATGAGTCAATTGAATCAATTGATCCAGGTCCATTAGAAGCGATGACAGCTGTAGGAGCGAATAAGGTGCAATGGATAGTTTATGGGGTCATTCCGCAAGTGAAAGCGCACTTCGTCTCCTATGTACTTTATACATTTGAGGTGAATGTACGTGCAGCAGCTGTTCTAGGTTTAGTAGGAGCAGGTGGGATTGGAATATATTATGATCGTACACTTGGATTTTTACAATATCAACAAACTGCTTCTATTATTATTTATACCCTTGTTGTTGTATTGCTAATTGATTATGTAAGTACAGTGTTGCGGGGGAAATTATAATGAGTAAAACGACAATAATCGTACCAAAACCGAAGAAACCGAGTATATATCGCTGGATTATTTTTATAGCACTTACAGTTATATATGTATGGGCCTTTTCAGGAGTCCCGTTAGAGGGAATAAAGAATACGGCGGGAGAAATTACAAAAGCCATTATGACAGGCGTATTGAACCCAGATTGGTCGTATGTATCTTTGCCAGATGGTGAAGATTTATTACACGGTTTAATTGATACATTGGCAATTGCGATATTAGGTACATTTATTTCTGCTTTTTTATCTGTTCCATTTGCTTTCTGGGCGGCAACGAATATGAGTAGTGGAAAATTAACTTCAGGAACTGGGAAATTTGTACTTAGTTTTGTTCGTACATTTCCTGAATTAGTTATGGCTCTTTTATTTATAAAAGCTGTTGGTCCAGGCTCTTTTGCCGGAGTTCTAGCTTTAGGGTTACACTCTATCGGAATGTTAGGGAAACTATATTCGGAAGGAATTGAAAATATAGATAAGGGACCGACGGAAGCGTTAATAGCAACGGGTGCAAATCGGTTTCAAATACTTTGGTATGCGGTATTACCACAAGTGTTACCGGATTTTCTATCGTATACGTTATACAGGTTTGAAATTAATGTACGATCCGCTGCGATTTTAGGTGTTATTGGAGCAGGTGGTATTGGTACGCCATTAATTTTTGCACTTAGTTCACGTAATTGGTCTCGTGTGGGAATTATTTTATTAGGTATCATTTTAATGGTAATTATAATTGATTTTATTTCAAGTTCTATTCGTAAGCGGATTATTTAATTTGTTTTAAAAGCATCTAATTCAGATGCTTTTTTGTATTTTTAAAGGTTATCAAAAAGGAGATATATCAGAAATTAGTATATTTGTATAAATATACAGATAATTATCTTTATTTTTAAAATAAAAACAATTAAAAAGTATGTCATATTGAATGCCCATACATTCCCTGAATCACTGTATTTTTTATGAAAAATCAAAAAAACATCAACATATTTGTCGATACATGTTGTATAATCTTGCGTGGGAAGCTATCATATAAATGTATAAAACGTTTACTAACATACGCGAAGGGAAGAATAGCATGTCACATTCAATCGAACAACTTTCTATCAACACGATTCGCACATTATCCATTGATGCGATTGAAAAAGCAAACTCTGGTCACCCAGGAATGCCAATGGGTGCAGCACCAATGGCTTATACATTATGGACTCAATTTATGAAACACAATCCAAATAACCCAACGTGGTTTAACCGCGATCGTTTCGTATTATCTGCAGGTCATGGTTCAATGTTACTATACAGCCTACTTCATCTATCTGGTTATGACTTAACAATGGATGATTTAAAGAACTTCCGTCAATGGGGAAGCAAAACTCCAGGACATCCTGAGTACGGTCACACAGCAGGTGTAGACGCAACAACTGGTCCACTTGGACAAGGTATTGCAACTGCTGTAGGTATGGCAATGGCTGAAAGACATTTAGCGGCTAAATACAACCGTGATGCGTATAATGTAGTAGATCATCATACATACGCTATTTGTGGTGATGGAGATTTAATGGAAGGCGTTTCTGCTGAAGCATCTTCATTAGCTGCTCATTTACAATTAGGTCGTCTTGTTGTACTTTACGATTCAAACGATATTTCATTAGATGGCGATTTAAATCGCTCATTCTCTGAAAGTGTAGAAGATCGTTACAAAGCATACGGATGGCAAGTAATCCGTGTTGAGGATGGAAATGATATTGAAGCAATCGCAAAAGCAATTGAAGAAGCGAAAGCTGACGAAAAACGCCCAACGCTAATTGAAGTAAGAACGACAATTGGTTTCGGTTCTCCAAACAAATCAGGAAAATCAGCTTCACATGGTTCTCCACTTGGTGTAGACGAAACAAAATTAACGAAAGAAGCATACGCTTGGACTGCTGAACAAGACTTCCATGTAGCAGAAGAAGTATATGACAACTTCCGTAAAACAGTACAAGATGTTGGTGAAACGACGCAAGCTGCGTGGAACACGATGCTTGGTGAATATGCACAAGCATACCCAGAATTAGCAAACGAACTGCAAGCAGCAATGAACGGTCTTCTTCCAGAAGGTTGGGAACAAAGCTTACCAACTTATGAATTAGGATCAAAAGCAGCAACACGTAATTCTTCAGGTGCTGTAATTAATGCAATTGCAGAGTCTGTACCATCATTCTTCGGTGGATCTGCTGACCTTGCTGGTTCTAACAAAACATACATGAATAACGAAAAAGACTTTACAAGAGCTGATTACAGCGGAAAAAACATTTGGTACGGTGTACGTGAGTTCGCAATGGGTGCAGCAATGAACGGTATCGCACTTCATGGCGGTTTAAAAACTTACGGTGGTACGTTCTTCGTATTCTCTGACTACTTACGTCCAGCAATTCGTCTTGCAGCATTAATGCAATTGCCTGTAACGTATGTATTTACACATGACAGTATTGCTGTTGGTGAAGATGGTCCAACACATGAGCCAGTTGAACAATTAGCAGCGCTTCGTGCAATGCCAAATGTATCTGTTATTCGTCCAGCGGACGGTAACGAATCAGTTGCAGCTTGGAGACTAGCTCTAGAATCTACAAAAACACCAACTGCATTAGTGTTAACTCGTCAAGATCTTCCAACATTAGAAGGTGCAAAAGAAGATACTTATGAAAAAGTAGCAAAAGGTGCATATGTAGTTTCTGCAAGCAAGAAAGAAACTGCTGATGTAATCTTAATTGCAACTGGATCTGAAGTAAGCTTAGCGATCGAAGCGCAAAAAGCTCTAGCAGCAGACGGCGTTGATGCAGCTGTTGTTAGCATGCCATCTATGGATCGCTTTGAAGCTCAAACTGCTGAGTACAAAGAATCTGTACTACCAAAAGCAGTAACGAAACGTTTCGCAATTGAAATGGGTGCTACAATGGGATGGCACCGTTATGTAGGTCTTGATGGAGATGTACTAGGTATTGACACATTCGGTGCTTCTGCTCCTGGTGAGAAGATTATGGAAGAGTATGGATTTACTGTAGAGAACGTTGTTCGTAAAGTAAAAGAAATACTTTAATGATTTTAGAAAAATCTCTCCAGCATGGGGAGATTTTTCTATGTAATTGAGTTTTTTCGACAGGAAAAGTTTTTTCTCTCTCCGTAGTCAGACAATCATTGCAAATCTTCTCTTATATAATGTAGGGAAAAGGTTGTCCAGATCGGGAGGGGAAAAATGAAAACGTATGAATTGTATTTAATTCAAGAGGATATTGCGAAAGCTTACTTTGGTCGTGAATATTTGTTTTTTGATTTATTTGCTCGATTTTCAGAATCTGGGTTCCTTTCGGAGAAGAAAGTATTATATAAACAAATGACGTATATTACGATGCCGTTACAAGTAATGAAAATTCATCATAAATTAGAACAAGCCTTGCGTGTTCTTGGTAAATATGAAAGAACAAATCATACTCATACGCTTTATACAGGAGCCGAATACGGAGAAATAATGGTGAAACCACAATATATTCGAATAAACACTTCTGGAAATGTATCCATGGAAACAACCTTCTTTGAGGTGCTTAGAAAGTGTGAGTTAACATTTTTAGCGATGGATTATGAAAATAAAAAGTACGGTTGGTTAAATCCTCTCAAACAAGTACGAACATATGTGTAAAAAATGTCGAATAGTATCTTGTCTTATTGAAAAGGTTTTAGTACACTGTAAGGTAGACAACATGAAGGAGGAAAAGATATGCCAATGTGGTTAGGTATTCTAGTGGGCGTAGTAGCACTAGTAGCAGGCGTGGCGTTAGGATTTTTCATTGCCCGCAAATATATGATGAATTACTTACAAAAAAATCCACCAATTAACGAACAAATGTTAAAAATGATGATGATGCAAATGGGACAAAAACCTTCCCAAAAGAAAATCAATCAAATGATGAGCGCGATGAACAAGCAACAAACGAAATAAGCGCTAAAGGGCACTCTTACCGAGTGTCCTTTTCTTTTGGATATAATAAGTGTTTAAAACTTTTAAAAATTCTGTGTTTTTGGTAAACTGAAAACATCGCTCATTTTAAGGGAGGAGGATAAATATGAAAGTGTTTTTTAATTTAGCTTGGTTTTTTAAGCAAGAAAAACGAGCGTACATAATCGGAATTATTATGTTATTTGGTGTCGCGCTTCTTGAACTTGTAGCGCCAAGAGTACTGGGCATTGTAGTAGATGAAATTAACAATGGAACATTAACGTCTGAAAAATTGTTGAACTGGGTTATTCTATTAGCAGTTGTAGGAATTACGATGTATATATTACGTTACTTATGGCGTATTATGATTTTTGGATCTTCTTTAAAACTAGCTCGTCAACTGCGAAAGAATCTATATGAACATTTTACTAAGATGAGCCCATCCTTTTATCAATCACGTCGCACAGGCGATTTGATGGCACATGCGACAAATGATATTCAGGCCATTCAGCAAACTGCGGGGTCAGGTGTTTTAACACTCGTTGATTCATTAGCTGTTGGAGGATGTGTACTCGTAGCGATGGGATTTACAATTAGTTGGAAGTTAACGTTATTAAGTTTAATTCCGATGCCAATTGTAGCTATTTCTACAAATTATTATGGAACTTTACTACATAGAAGATTTCATAAAGCACAGCAATCGTTTTCTGAAATCAATGATAAAGTACAAGAAAGTATGAGTGGGATGAAGGTAATTCGCTCACTTGGACAAGAGAAAGAGGATTTACAATCGTTTCGGAAGAAATCGGAAGATGTCGTACATAAAAATATGCTAGTCGCACGTATTGACTCGTTATTCGATCCAACGATTGCTCTAATTGTCGGATTTTCATTTTTAATCGCAATTTGTTACGGATCATTATTAGTTGTACGGGGCGAATTAACTGTAGGGGAATTAGTAACATTTACAACGTACTTAGGGACACTTGTATGGCCAATGTTAGCTTTTGGATGGCTATTTAATATTATGGAGCGTGGACGTGCTTCGTATGATCGTGTGGAGAAAATACTTTCACAAACTTCAGATGTAGTGAATAAGGAAAATGCTATACATACTATAGCAAGTGGTGATGTTTCGTTTGCTGTTGATTCGTTTTCTTATAAAAAGAATGAACTATTAAACTTAAAAGATATTTACTTTAACTTAAGAAAAGGTGAAACGTTAGGAGTTGTAGGGCGTACCGGTGCAGGGAAGACGACGTTATTAAAATGTTTAATTCGTGAGTATGACCACTTTAATGGTGAATTAAAAGTTGGTGAGCGGGATATTCGAGATTTAACACTTCACGGTGTACGCTCTGCAATTTCATACGTACCGCAAGATCATTTTTTATTTTCAGCGAGTATTGGGGAGAACATTGCTTTTGGAAAGGCCGATGCTACATATAAAGAAATTAGCAGGGCTGCTGAGATTGCTTGTATTCATAATGATATTATTCAATTTTCGGAAGGATATGAAACGGTAGTAGGAGAAAGAGGGGTTTCGCTATCAGGAGGCCAAAAACAGCGGATTTCAATTGCACGTGCGTTATTAACGAATGCTGAAATTTTAATTTTAGATGATTGTTTATCAGCTGTAGATGCAAAAACAGAAGAAACTATTTTAACTGCATTGAAACGAGAAAGAGCAGAAAAAACGACGATTATTACTGCGCACCGTTTAAGTGCGATTCAGCATGCAAATCTTATTCTTGTTATTGATGAAGGTAAGGTTATGCAGCGAGGAACACATGGACAACTAATGAACGAAAATGGTTGGTATAAGGAAATGTATGAAAGCCAGCAGTTAGAGGCGTTGGTGGAGAAAGGAGGCGTATGATGGCTGAGAAAAAGCGGAGTGATTTAAGGCGATTGCTTTCTTATATGAGACCATATAAAAGGTTATTAGCGTTAGCATTTTTATTTCTAGTTGGTGCAACTGTAACTGAAATGATGGGTCCTTTTTTAATTAAACAATTTCTTGATGAACACTTAGTACCACGTAACTTTGAACAATCAGCACTTGTAACCCTATTTGTAGTGTATATTATTGCTCATTTATTAAAAGTATTATTTACTTATTTAGACTTATTGTACTTTCAAAATATCGCTTTTAAGATTGTCCAAGATATGCGAGTTGAAGTGTATGAACATGTTCAAAAATTGTCATTAAGCTTCTTTGATCGTACGCCGATTGGTACGCTCGTATCTCGCATAACGAATGATACAGAAGCGATTAAGGATTTTTATGTTAGTGTACTATCAACATTCGTGAAAAATGTAGTCTTTTTAGTAGGGATTTTAGTAGCGATGTTTTTATTAGATGTAAAATTAGCGCTATTTTCGCTCATATTAATTCCGGTAATGTTTGCAATTATGGTGTTGTATCAACGGAAAAGTGCAGCTTTTTATTTAGAGGTACGTAATCAGCTGAGTATATTAAATGCAAAGTTAAATGAGTCCATTCAAGGTATGAATATTGTTCAGGTGTTCCGGCAAGAAAAGCGGATGAGAAAAGAATTTGAAGAAGTGAACAATAAACATTTTAGTGCTGGACGTCGTACATTGAAATTAGATGCATTACTTTTACGTCCAGCAACAGATCTTGTTCATATTGTAGCAATTGCGTTAGTACTTGGTTTATTCGGAATCGATGCTTTAAAGAGTCCTGTTGAAGTAGGGGTTTTATATGCTTTCGTTAACTATATTCATCGTTTCTTCCAGCCGGTAAATGAGATGATGATGAAACTATCTTTCTTCCAACAAGCGCTTGTTTCATCATCGCGTGTATTTCATTTAATGGATGATAAAGATTTAGCTCCTGTTCAAATGGGGAGTGAACAGCCAGGAATAGCTAATGGGGAAATTCAGTTTAAAGATGTTACTTTTTCATATGATGGAAAGCGTGACGTTTTAAAAAATGTATCTTTTCACGTAAAGCCAGGGCAAACGGTTGCTTTCGTAGGGCATACTGGTAGCGGAAAGAGTACGATTATGAATTTATTAATGAGATTTTACAATATTAAATCAGGAAATATTGTAATAGACGGAGTAGATTTAGAGAAGTTTGAAGAACAAGAAATTCGAAAGAAAATTGGTCTTGTGCTGCAAGATGCATTTTTATTTGCTGGAAATGTAAAGCAAAACATTCGTATGTATAATGAAGAGATTACGGATGAAGAGATAGAGGAAGCAGCGCGATTTGTGCAAGCGAATACGTTTATTGAAAAATTACCAGAGCAGTATGATACAGAAGTAGTCGAAAGAGGAGCTGCATTTTCTAGTGGTCAAAGGCAATTAATTGCTTTTGCTAGAACGATAGCAACTAATCCGAAAGTATTAGTGTTAGATGAAGCGACGGCAAATATTGATACAGAAACAGAGGAGGCTATCCAAACGGCATTGCAGCAAATGCGAAAAGGCAGAACAACGATAGCGATTGCGCACAGATTGTCTACAATCCAAGATGCGGATCAAATATTTGTTATGCATGAAGGGGAAATTGTAGAAAGCGGAACACATCAAGAGTTACTTAGTAAACAAGGACTTTATTACAATATGTACTTACTGCAAAATAAAGGTAGTTTGCAAAAGGCTTTGTAATTACAAGGCCTTTTTTGCGGTGCTAAAAGTGTATTAATGGAGTTTTTGGTGAAGGGTGGTTTCAATTTCACTTTTTTCTTAAACAACTCGACAAAATAAATGTATTAGAATTTTATTACTATAGCATAAAAGTCGTGTCCTCTAACCGAAGTTGTACATATTGTATACGGAATAAAAAAATTTGATAGGAGCTTTTATATGCAAAATAGATCCAGTTCAAATGTTACGTTTATCGATGTGTCTCATTGGGAAGGAAACATTGATTGGAATGCTGTGAAGTCATCTGGTATTCCAGCGGCGTATGCAAAAGCGACGGAAGGTGTGAACTATATTGACCCTACTTTCGTTCAAAATGTACAAGCTGCGAGAAATGCGAATGTATTAATTGGTGCATATCATTTTGCGCACCCAGAACAAAATGATGCCATTTCAGAAGCGAAATATTTTGTGAATATATTACAGAGTAATCAGACGGACTTAATTCCTGTTTTAGATTTAGAATCGCCAACGGATACTAGCAATAGTAGTTTAACGGGTGCGACTATATCGAATTGGGCAAGAAGTTTCGTAAATTATGTGAAACAAGCTACTGGGAAAAATGTAATGTTATATACAGGAGTTTGGTATATTAATGAATTTGGAATTAGCGGATTAAGTGACATTCCACTATGGATTTCCAGATATTCTAGTATACCGCCTGCTGATGCTGGTGGATGGACAGAGTGGACAGCATGGCAGTACACAGATTCTGGGCAAATTTCAGGTGTAGGAAATTGTGATGTATCAGCAGCTGTTTCATTAGAAGCTTTACAAGGAAATGGAGCAAGTGGTGGAGGTAATGTTCCCACGCCTAATAATGCGACTCCAGTATACGGAGTTGCTGTAATTAATGGAGATAATGTGAATTTACGAAGTGGACCATCTATACAGTCTAGTGTAATTCGCCAATTGAATCGTGGCGAATCATATGAAGTTTGGGGAGAACAAGATGGATGGCTTTGTTTAGGGACAAATCAGTGGGTATATAATGATTCAAGTTATATTCAGTACAAACATTATGTGGCAACTATTACTGGCGATAATGTGAATCTGCGAGACGCTCCATCATTAAACGGGAATGTTATAAGACAGTTACATCATGGTGAATCATATCGAGTATGGAGTAAGCAAAATGGATGGCTTTGCTTAGGGACAAATCAGTGGGTATATAATGATTCAAGTTATATTCAGTATGGTGTACAATAAAGTGAACTTAAAAGGTATCTCGACTGAGGTGCCTTTTATTAAAAATATATAATTTTTACAAAGTGTATATTGAAAGCATAGTATAATATAATGGATATATTTATAAAAAATAATCGAAAATGAAATAAAGGAGTAGAAGTATGGATTATGTGCTAATAGGTGGAATTTTAATATTATTAGCTGCAGTGTTTGTACTGTTTTATAAAAATAAACAGTTAGAATCAGAGAGTCAGCAAGTAGAATTTGAAAAGAAACAAGCGATTGAAACGTATGAAAGTGAAATTGCAGCTACGATTACAGATCATAAAGAACAACAAAGTACTTTAAAGAATATGGAACAGAAAAAATATAATGATTTACAAGTTAGTACAGCTAGAGAACTTGAAAATATGCGTATGATGAAAAATCAACTGGCTGTTCAACATAGTAAAGAACGTAGTGAAATGCAAGATAAGCATAGTAATGAACTACATATGTTTCAAAATTTAATTGCGGATTTACGAGAGTATACCAAAAACGGTGCTGAAGTGAATGCGCATGAAACATTACATTATATGAAACGAGGTTTTGTTGAGCAAGGAATTATACTAGAAGATGAATTTCATATTATGCCGAACGTTTTTATGATACGCAATAAATCTAGACATAAACGTGACATAAACGAAAATCGAATCCATCACCTCATTTTATGTAAAACTGGTATTTATCTACTTGAGACGAAAAAATGGACAGGGAAATTAATCCATGGCTTAACGAGAGAAAATGCAGGTATATATTCATTTATGATTGAGGAAATTGGCAAGCATCAACATGAAATTGAAAAAGAAGAGACATTTGAATTTATTACGGATGGAACGTCATTAACTTTGCAAGTAAGAAATGAAGGGAATCCAGCGTATAAAGCGAAAATATTATCTCAAACTTTATATAATTGTTTGGAAGAAATGCAAATAGATATTGTAAAGGAAAAAATAAAACCGATTGTATATTTTGAAAATGAGAATGGAAAAGAAGTTATTGATCTTTCTAATGAAGAATTGCCGAGATTTAAAGATAGAGAGCAAATTGTAACGTTTTTCAGAAATGAAGTTTTAACAAGTAAAGTAATATATACAGCACAAGAACTAAGAAAGATTAGAGATATGATTGGTCAGATGAATTATGTCGCGAAGTAAAACTTTAATCAGTAGGGTTTTATGGGCATCCCGGCTCCTACCCTGTACAGCCGAATTTTGAGGTGGGAGTATAACTGTTTGCAAATAGCGGGATAAAGAAGGTGTTATTTGGATGGAGAAAGGTAAAAGCTCTATATTGTGGGGAATATTGTACATTTATTTTTGTTTGTATATATTAATGTATCTTGTGTTTATCTTTGTTATCGATATGGTTCATGTGCCATTGAGTGTAATGAGTATGTTTGTGGTAGTAATGCCTTTTATTTTATTAGTTATTATTCAAAAGTTTATATTACATGTATCAGCAAGACGTGATAAAGATAAGAAACAACTGTTCACTGTAATGATGGTTGCTCTCATTCCATTGATAGTATGCACTGTACAATTAAGTGTAAATAAATATACTTCAAACTTTAATCAGGATCGGTGGTTAAATTATGAAGAAAAACGAGTACATATGGTAGATGACCTATTACAGCAGCATAAATTGATAGGGAAATCAAACGAGGAAATCATAAAATTGTTAGGGGCCCTACGAAAACAAGCAGTTTGGAAACGGGAATTACTACACTATACTATCTTGGGAATGAACGTAGTTTCATTCCTATAGATAGTGAATGTCTTATTTTGCAATTTGATAAAGATGGTAGAGTTATAGAGTATAAGGTACAACGAGATTGAAATAGTGAGAGGAGAAGCTATATCTTTTATAGCTTCTTTTCTATATTCCAATATAGAAAAAGTAGGCAAATAGTAGTCATTCCTATCTATACGAATGAGATAGAGTTTGTTATATTGTAAAGGGTTATTTAGTTTAGAAGTTTGCTAGATAGTCTTAAATATTTTAGATTAGGGAGGGAAGTTAACACGAATTAAGATATAAACGTGTTAAATAATTAGTATGAAAAAAGGATTTTATAATGTTTTAGCTGCATCAATTGTATTTAGTATGGTAACGATTCCAAGTTTTTCCTATGCCGACACAGTAGAAAAGACCGTAACGATTTCAACAGACGAGCAAGCATTAAAAAGTATTGAAAGCCATATGAAAGATGAAGATGGACGTGGAGAGAGAAAAGGAATAACAAATGAAGTACAAGGAGATTTTTTTGTACATATAATAGGTTCAGCATCTTTATTTGATTCTGCTGAGTTACAAAAAGCGACAGGTGTTCAGCTTTCTAATCAAGTAGTGAAAGCCGAAAAACAAAAAGGAAACGCTTACTATATACAAACAGAATCTGGAGCTGGGTGGATACAAAGTAGTGAAGGAAATGTAGAGATTAAGGAAGTTTATCACTTGGCAAACGAAAAATTAGTAATTAATGAAGAGACAGCTACATATTCCGCACCATTTAATTCATATAAAGACGAGAAAGTGTTACAACCGCAAACAATTATTGCAATTGGACAAGTTGGAGAGTGGTTCCAAGTCCAAATAGATAATGAGGTGAAATGGATTTATTCACCTTCAGCAAAATTTGAGGGTACAAAAGCATCTCTTATTCAAAGCACAACTCCAACTCGTACGAAACGTGCAGCGGTTATGTATACTGCACCAATAGAAGAGAAAACAACGGATATTTACGGTGTACCATTAAAGGAAATGATTGTACCAACAGGTAATGAAAATATTCGTCCAGGTTATGCGATGAAACCAAAATATATTACAATTCATGAGACAGATAATTATAGTGTTGGAGCAAATGCTAGAAACCATGCACAATATTTATACAGTCAAGCAACAGGAACGACTGATCGTTCAGCATCTTGGCATTTTACAGTAGATGATAAAGAAATTTATCAACATCTACCATTAAATGAAAATGGTTGGCATGCTGGAGATGGATCAGAAGGAACTGGTAACAGAGAATCAATTGCAATTGAAATTGCTGTCAACCAAGATGGTGATTATAATAAAGCTGTGGAAAATGCTCGCAAACTAGCAGCATATTTAATGGGGGAATTAAATATTCCTTTAGAAAATGTGAAAAAACATCAATTTTGGAGCGGAAAGAATTGTCCGGCCATTATGATAAAAAATAATGCGTGGGAGCCATTTTTACAGGGAACGAAAGCTTATTATGATGCGAATCATAAAGATGATATAACTGGTGGTTGGTATGAAGCAGATATTCGTGAATTAGATAAAAGAGGTATTATGGTTGGAGACGGAAAGGGTTCTTACTGGCCAGAACGCCTTGTAACACGTGGTGAATTTGCGAATTTAGTTTCAAGATCATTGCAATTACCAGAGGGGAAATCGAATTTCAAAGATTTAAGCACAGCCCATCCATCGTTAGTAGATGGTATTAATCGTGCAGCTAGTGCTGGGATTATAAGTGGACGAGGAAATGATATATTTGCTCCGAATGATACGATTAAACGTGATGAAGCTGTTATTATGATTGATCGTGCATTGCAATACAAAAATATAAAAGGTAATTTAGTTTCATTACCATTTACGGATCAAAATTTAGCGTATGATAAACAGGCGGTTCAACGTGTTTATGGGTTAGGTATCGTAAAAGGGAATGAGAATAATGAGTTTATGCCAAAAGGTTCTGCAACACGTGGGGAATCGGCAGCATTTATTAATAGAATGTTAAAGGTAATAGAGAGTAAATAATGGAAAGGCATTCGCTTTGGCGAGTGCTTTTTTATTTTTCAATATGTTATAGAAAGGGGATGTGAATTTTGGCTGGAATAAGGAATGAAAGTGGAGGTGATGCATATATTTAGATGCATTGGGTAGTTTTTTGTAATTTCGTATAAAATGAAAAGGAGGTAGGACGGTGAAATCAATACCGACTGAAGTCCTGAGTAAGGAATTAATGGAAAGAGAAGGGGTTATATCTATTACAGTGATGGAATTTGAAAAGATAGAAGTGGCCGGAGTAGTTGTTTCTGGTCCCGCTGTTATTTTGATTAATCAAGAGTAAGTACATAGTATTAATAAAGAAAAGTAATAAGAGCATCCATTTAGGGTGCTTTTTGTTTGTATAGAAGTGCGCATGTGATAGATAATTGGAATATTGGAGGGGGAATATGTGGCAATTATTATAACAATGCTATTAATGGGAGTTTTATTAGGGTTTGTCGGAGCAGGAGGAGCTGGATTTATCATCGCGATACTCACTTTAGTATTCCATATCCCTATTCACGTTGCTCTTGCAACATCTCTAACTGCTATGGCATTTACGACATTATCTGGGGTAGTAAGTCATTATAGAGAAGGGAATGTTGTATTTGTAATAGGCGGAATTGTTGGGGGATTTGGAGCGATTGGTTCCTTTATTGGTTCGAAGTTTGGTTCGCTAATACCAGCGAATCTTCTACATTGGTTTACAGCGGGAATGTTATTTTTATCTGCAATTTTTATGTTTATTCGATTAATTATATTTCAAAAAAAGGAACGGTCGTCTTTAAAAGGGCATAACGAGCTTTCGAAAGATAACTTGATTAAATGTATATGTCTCGGACTGGTTACTGGAATGTTGGCTGGTTCATTTGGGATTGGTTCAGCCCCCTTTATCCAACTTGGATTAATAGTTCTATTAGGATTAACAATTCAGCAATCTATAGGAACGACAATGCTTGTTATATTACCAATCGCAATTGGAGGTGGGTTTGGATATAGTTCGGAAGGGTATTTAGATTATGTATTATTAGTACAAGTTTTAATCGGGACAATGTTAGGAGCATATATAGGAGCTAAGTTTACAAATTATGCACCTCGCATGCTTCTAAGGTTTTCGATGATTATGACACCAATACTAGCTGGATGTATGTTGTTAGTAGAGTAAAGAAAACTATTAATATATTTTACGAATGAATTATATAAGTAATTCATATTTCCCATATAAAAGGATTTGCTTTAATATAATGAGTGTAAAGTTCGAGTATTCGAAGGATTACTTGAATTATATCCCTATCCCTTTTCTAAAAATGCGAACAAGTTTTGCCCTATTCTATTCAATAGTTTATTGTATAGAAATATATTGTTCGATGACCATTATGGAACGCACATAATGGGTAAATCCCGATCCTTAAAGAGGATGCCCCTAATCTTCATGTGAAAATATGATCGGATAAGAAAGCTGGCCAATTTATGGTCAGCTTTCTTTTTGTTCAATGAGTAAGACTTCTTTAATTTCTGTTTGCAATAATAAAGTTTTTCCGAAGCGACGTTTACATTCAGCTCGTACTTTTTGAATGGCTAGTAGCTGAGAAGTAGCAGGCACTGTGACAATGGCTTGCCGAGGTTTTCGGTTTTCTTCACAAAAAACACATTCCACAACATATTTAGAAATCATAATTTCATCCTTCCGGTTTGAATTTCTAAGAAGGGACTGCTCATGAAGTTGATGTAAACTTTCGGCATCTTTTTACTTATTTCCTCTTTTTTCAAAGGGGAAATAAAAAAGAAGACGAATTTTAGTAGGGGAGGGATGTATATGGAGAGATGGATAGGCACGGCAGCTATTTGTATGAATGAAAGAAATGAAATTTTAATGGTATTGCAAGGAAAAGAAGGGGAAGAAAAAAGGTGGTCTGTCCCAAGTGGAGGACTTGAAAAGGGAGAAACACTAGAAGAATGTTGTATCAGGGAAGTTTGGGAGGAAACAGGCTACAATGTGGAGGTTGTAAATAAAATATACGAAAAAGAAGGTATTACATACGGGATTCCGGTGTATGTTCATTATTACTTTGTTAAAAAAATAGGCGGTAATATGAAAATCCAAGATCCGGATGAGTTAATACATGAGATTGATTGGAAAGGGATACATGAAGTTGGAAAATTATCATTAGCTTTTCCGGAGGATTACGAGCTAATATACCGATATATAAATAAAAAAGCAAGTGTGTAAATACTTGCTTTTTTAGTGTATCCAAGATAAGAAAAGTGGAACGATAACTAAACTAGCTCCAGCTGTTAAAAGCATTGATAAACTTGCAATTGTACCTTCTACAGGACCGATTTCAAATGCTTTTGATGTTCCAGTCCCATTCGCGCTAGTACCTAGCATTATACCTTTTGCGAGCGCTGTTTTAATACGGCATATGCGTATGAGTGTAGGACCAAATAAAGCTCCAGTTAAGGCAGTTAATACAACGAAAACTGCTGTTAATTGTGACATGCCGCCAATCATTTCTGAAATAGCCATTGCAATAGGTGTTGTTACAATGTGCGGTGCTAAACTTTGTTCTATTGTAGAGTCAATTTGAAAAAAATTAGTTAGTAGTGCGGAAGTAATAACAGATAGAAAAGAACCGACAATGACATTAATTAAAATAGCAGTGCCGTGTTTTTTTAATAGATCAAAATGTTTATAGATTGGCCATGCGAAAGCAACTGTTGCAGGTTTTAATAATTCTGTTAGCCAATGACTACCAGATTCGTAGATTTCGTATGGTGTATCTAATCCAAGTAATAAAGCGATTAAAATGATTGGGCATACAAGAAGGGGAGAAAGCAAACTCCAA
This sequence comes from Bacillus sp. DB-2, assembly GCF_003315125.1. Taxonomy (NCBI): domain Bacteria; kingdom Bacillati; phylum Bacillota; class Bacilli; order Caryophanales; family Bacillaceae; genus Bacillus; species Bacillus sp. DB-2. The sequence goes on from NZ_QNRN01000006.1 coordinate 299,606, forward strand.
TTCCAGCGTTGATACATTTTTTTAGATACCCAATATGTGAATAGTGTTAATAGTAAACAAAGAAAGCCGATCATTGTGTTGATCCTTTCCGCTTTAATAGCAATTCTGTTAAAAGTCCTGTTACGAGAGTGACACAAAGTGTACTAATCACGATAATTAAAATGAGATCGATTCCATATTGTGATAATGTATCTTTGTAACGAATGACAGCGACTGCAGAAGGGATGAAAAATAAAATAAGTTCTTTTAATAAAAAGTCTGCACCGTCTTGTATCCATTCTTTTTTCACTATATTAAATTTTAATGAGATTAATAATAAAAAAATACCGATTATACTTCCTGGAACTGGGAGGTGTGCCTGTTTTGCAATCCATTCACCTGTCCAAGCGAAACAAAATAATAATAAAATTTGTCCGCTTAACTTCCACCATTTCATACAGTAACCACCTCTTTGTTTTTTACATAAAAATTGTAAAAAATAATTCACAATTTCTACTATACGTTCATTCGAAATATTTGTCTAATATATAAATTATATGTTATTAATATATTAGATGTATTAATCGGAAATGAAAAGGGTGTCCAAAATGGAATTACGGCATTTGCAATATTTTGTTGTAGTGGCAGAGGAATTGCACTTTGGACGAGCAGCTGCTCGTCTACAAATGACACAACCACCGCTTAGTCAACAAATTCAGCAATTAGAAAAAGAAATGGGAGTTATGTTATTTTCAAGAACGAAGAGAAAGGTTGAATTAACAGAAGCTGGAGAAATGTTTTTAAAAGAAGTGAAAAAAGCGTTTGAACAAATTGAAAAAGCAGTAGAAGTTGCACAAAGTGCTCAAAGGGGAGAAGTTGGATCACTTTCAATTGGTTTTGTAGGTGCGGCGATATATGATATTTTACCGTCAATCGTCAGGGAGTATAGGAAGAAATTTCCAAGAGTGTCTGTTGCATTACATGAATTGTCAACACCGGATCAGGTGCATGCACTTCATGATAATCGAATTGATATTGGATTTTTACGTCCGCCAATTCCAACGCAATTACTTGAGTTAGAACCAATTCAAAAACTTTCGTGTACGTTATGCTTACCGAAGGCACATCCACTTGCTGAAAAGGACGAAATACATATCGAAGATTTAAGGGATGAACCGTTCGTATTTATTACGAGACCAGTATGGCCAGCGTTATACGATACAATTTTATCGCTTTGCCGCGATGTAGGTTTTAGTCCGCACATTGTACAAGAAGCAACGGAGTATCAAACTGTCATGGGGCTTGTAGCAGCAGGTATTGGAATTACAGTAATACCTGTATCCGCAAATAAATTGTATAAAACAGAAGTTGTATATAAAGAGTTATGTGATTCTAATTTTGTTGCAGAAATGTCAGTGGCTTATAAAAAAATGAATAACAATCCAGAGTTGTTAGAGTTTTTGAAAATTGCAAGAGAGAAAAAAAGGATTGAAGTGGAAGATGCGAAGGCTGAATAGTTGATGGAGTTACAAGGCAGTCATGATAATTAAGTTATATAAAGGTTCACCTCGTTAAACAAAAAACGGAAATGTAACTAAAGTGCATTTCCGTTTTTTGTTTTTTATTCAATGCTAAAGAGGTAAATATGCTTGGTTTCTAGGACTAAAGGCTTAGTAAAGATTCCGATTGAAGTGCGATGTTTAAAATGTCATATTTTTATACACTAGTAGTATAGAATGCGTATGTTATGAAGCAAGGTAGGGGGAAATTATGTCTTTATTTCGGTTAGCGAGAAAAAATATACAAACATTTGCTGCCCAAAGGTTAAAACAATTTATGTGGATTGCTATGAATACAATGCTTTGTTTTTTTATGATATCATTCCGATTCAATGAAGCTGTAATAAGTAAAGCGGAATATACACCTATGTTTGTAAAGTGGTTTTATGCTATGTTTCTATTTATAGTTTTTGTGTGTATTTTCGTTACATATAAAATGACAAGCTCTCTTTTACAGGTAAGAAGAGAGGAGTTTAAATCGTATGAAGTAGTGAAGATGACAAGAAAAGAAATGTTATGTTTATTATGTCAGGAGCAATTATTAACTTACGGAGGAGCTTTTGTTTTCGGATTAATTCATGGTATGTTATTTTTGAAATTATTTATTATTATTTTTATGAAAGCAGTAGGAATCCAAGGGATAACCAATGCACCGATTCCGATGTATGCGGTAGTGATAACAGCAGTTGTTATGATAACCGTCATTATAATATCAATGTGGCAATGTTGTAGGTTTACACAAAGGTTAAAGGGTGAAAAGTCATATGAAACGAGGAGAAAGGCATGAGAAATCATGGCTTTTTCTTCATTTTACACATGTTATTAATCATGATACAGTGGGAAGAACTGAAAAAAAGAGTTAAGAAGAAAGGTTGTATGGAATGATAAATGAGCAAGCGATCGTAAAAGTTGATCGATTAACAAAGCGAATTGGTTCAAAGACGTTAGTAGAAAATATTAGTTTTGAAGTGAAAAAAGGTGAAGTAGTTGGCTTATTAGGACCAAATGGTGCTGGAAAAACGACATTAATGCGAATGATGGTCGGAATGATTCGTATGACAGAAGGAGAAGTATGGATTGATGGTCAATCTGTAAAACAGCAATTTGAAAAAACTGCTGCGAAAATTGGTGCTGTAATTGAGACACCAGAATTTTATCCTTTCTTAAGCGGCTATGAAAATTTAACATATTTCGGACGAATGAATGGGAATGTGACTGAAGAGCGTATCGATGAAGTAGTGCAATTGTTAGGAATGGGACAAGTAATTGACCGTAAAGTAAAAGCATATTCACTCGGTATGAGACAGCGTTTAGGAATTGCTCAGGCACTTATACATAATCCAGATGTATTAATACTAGACGAACCGACGAACGGATTAGATCCTAGTGGTATACATGAAATGCGGATGTACATAAAGAAAATTGCGCATGAACAAGGAAAAGCTGTTCTTGTTTCTAGTCACTTACTCTCAGAAGTTGAATTAATGTGTGACAGGGTTATTATTATTCAGCATGGAGAATATGTCGCAACACAAAATATTCAAAGTGATAAAAAGAAAGAAACAGAAGAAATACATATACGTGTAGATGATGCGAATAAAGCGGCAGAGGTTTTAGAATACGATGTTTTAGTAAAAGAAAACGAATTAATTATAAACGTGAAAGATGAAGAAGTTCCAAATATTCTTCGTACATTGATGGAGAAAAACATTCAAGTTTATCGTGTATATGAAGAAAGAAAAACGCTAGAAGAGCAGTTTTTAGAATTAACAGGAGGAAAAGATATTGTTTAATTTAGTTTATAACGAGCTGTATAAAATATTTAAGCGAAAGCGAACGATTATTCCTTTTGCAGTTATTGCGGTATTAATTATTGGATTAGGATGGGTTACGGTAAAATATTTAGAGCCAGAAACAAAAGGGTGGAAAGCGGATTATACAGAACGCACTGTAGAAATTGAGAAAAAGCTCGGCATGAAAAAAGAGGATATTTTAACAGAAAAGTCAGGAGACGAGCTTGTAAAGGAATACCAGCTTAAAATGAAGCATTTAGATACGAATACAGCACCAGCAAGTAGTTCTCCGCTTTCATTTATGAGAGATACAGGTTTTATCGTATTTCCAATTTTACTTCCGTTTATTCTCGTATATGCGAGTACGATTTTTGCGAATGAATATAGCTGGGGAACATATAAATTTTTAACAATTCGTCCAGCGAGCCGATTTAAAATTTTAACATCTAAGTTTTTGGCAATCGTTATATTTGCGGCATTATTATTTATATTTAATATGATTTTTTCCGTATTATGCGGGTTGATTATTTATAAATTCCAACAACCAGCTTGGGCTGAATTTGTCGTTCAAAATGGAAATATAATAAAACAAAATATTTTCGTAGAAGCAAGTAAATATTATATTTTATCTTGGTTACCAACTCTTGTGTATGCTGCATTTGCCTTTATGATTTCCGTTTTAACGAGATCGAGCGGAGGTGCAATCGGGATTTCTTTATTTCTTGCATTATCAGGGGGAATAGCGCTAATTCCGGCAGCAAGATATGAATGGGCGAAATATTTATTACCAGCGAATACAGATTTATATGGGCTTTTAAAGGGTGGAAGCTTTATTGATGGAGTAACATTCCCATTTGCTTCTTGTATGCTTCTTCTATACTTAGCTGTATTTTTAGGGATTTCCTATACAGTATTTATAAAACGAGATTTAACAGCATAAGCAAAAGCCGTTAAGGATTAACTTAACGGCTTTTTGTATGTGCTAATTGATGAATAGCCTCTTCGGCTAATAAGGCGAAATACTCTGCGCTAATAGGCAATGCTTTTTCATCTACTGTAAAAGCTGGATGATGCCATTCATGTGTACCACTTGTTCCCATAAAGACGAATGAACCTGGTATTTCTTGTTGGTAAAAAGAAAAGTCTTCTCCTGCCATTGATGGTGTAGGAGAGATAACGTTTAGATTCATTTTCTCTGCAATATGAATAGAAAAATCAGTGAGTACTTTATCGTTTTGAACAGCAGGAGGACCTGGGTAAAATCGAAATTCTGTTTTTACACCTAGTGCATCAGAAACGCCATTAATGATACGTTTCATTAATGCCGGAATCTTTTCACGTGTTTCAGCTTGGAATGTACGGACAGTTCCTTCTAATATTGCTTTTTCGGGAATAACGTTCCACGTATTCCCTGAATGAATGTTTGTTACACTTACGACAGCGTTATGAGAAGAACTAATATTTCGGCTTACAATCGTTTGAAGTGCCATCACGATTTGAGATGATGCAACGATAGGATCGACGCCGGCATCAGGCACAGCTGCATGTGTACCAACACCATGGATTTCAATTTCAAATCGATCGACTCCGGCCATTAGTGGCCCATCTTTAATACCGATTGTACCTACTGGTAAATCAGGTTTATTATGCATACCGAAAATAGCTTGCACGCCACGTAAATGCCCAGCCTCAATAACTTTGCAAGCACCATTACTACTTTCTTCAGCTGGCTGGAATATAAGGCGGACAGTTCCGTTAAGAGAAGCTTCTTTTTCTTTTAATAAGTAAGCCGCACCCAATACAGCAGCTGTATGAAAATCATGCCCACAAGCATGCATTTTACCTTGTATTTTTGAAGTGTATGGAAGGTCTGTTTCTTCTTGGATAGGAAGGGCATCGATATCAGCACGAAGCGCTACAACCGGTCCTTTTTTATTACCAGAAATTTCAGCGATAACTCCTGTTTCTAAATTGGAATCAATAATAGTGATATTGGCCTCGTCTAACCAATTTTTTATCGCTTTTGTCGTTTCAAATTCTTCGTATGATAGTTCTGGATTTTCATGTAAATGCCGACGAATGGAAATAAGTTTTTCTGTTAATTGATCAGGAATAGATGCCACTTATTATGCCTTCTTTCTTAAGTGAAGTATTTGTATTAATTATACAATAATAAAAGAGAGGATTCTCAAATGAAAATCCTCTCTCGTTTTATGCGGCAACTTTTTTATGAGTATGCTGTTTTTTATAACGTCCACGCATTGCGTATGCAATTTGCGGAATTGCGATACCGATTAAAATAAGTGATACACCGATCCATTGTGAAGATAGTACAGCTTCTTTTAAAACGAATACAGACATAATTGTTGTAACTGGCAGTTCTGCTGCACCAAGAATAGTTGCTAAGCCAGATCCGATTTTTGGAATACCAATTGTAAAGGCAATGGACGGAATAACGATACTAAATATTCCTAATCCTAAGCCGTATTTCCAAAGACCTTGAGAGATCGCCCCGTTAAAAATAAATGTTGGCGGGAATACAATCATGACTAAAGTTAAAGCGCCAGCCATTAAAAGGACACCACGTGGTAAAGAAGGTACTTCAACGGCAACTTTCCCACTTACGAAAATGTATGTTGCAAATGTAACAGCAGATAATAAACCTAAAATGATTCCAGTCGTATCGAAATCACCAGCTGATGTTTCTAATAACCCACTTGATAAAAATGTACCTGCAAGTAAGAAGATTACTGAAATAACTTTTTCTCTGGAAGGTAATGTTTTTGTTGCGACTGCTTCAATGATAATCCCAACCCAAACGAACTGGAATAAAAGTATAATTGCAATAGAAGCTGGTACAGTTTTTAAAGAAGCGTAATAAAAAATTCCAGTAAAACTTGCAGACGTTCCTGCGACGAATAAAATTAACATTTGTTTTAGTGGAACACGATGTCTAGAAAATAGAAGTGTAATAGCAAGTAAAATAATCCAACCGAACAAATACTGGCTACCAATTACCTCTCCAAGTGAAAACCCTTCTGCATATGCAAGTTTAACAAAAATAGCTAAAACCCCATAACTACACGCTCCTAATAAAACTAAAAGAGAATAACGAAGCATGAAAAATTCCTCCCATCTATATGAACTTGTTCCGTAACGGACATATATAACTAGATGGAAGTATACAAAATTAAAAATGAAGGGTCAAATGAAAGAAAAGTGCAAAATTTTATAGAATAATAATAAAAGTATGATATTTATGCATAATCTTGAAATTAATAATAATTAAAGTATTGTAAAATCAGCTTTATGTTGTATAAAGACAGCATTTTAAAAAAAATTTTAAGGCCAATAGGTGTGAAGTCAATTGTAATGTGCTAATCATTTGAGAAACTGTGGAACCTTTGTTATGTTAGTAACAATTAGAAAGAGTTTCATAATTCAATTGAGATTTTTCTATATAATAGAAGGGAATGAAAACGTTTTATTAGAAAGTGTGTGAAAGGGTAGTTTTTCTTATTGTCATGTTGGAAAAGTGAATTCATGAAATGTCCATAGTATTTTCAATTGTTTTTGCTACAATATTGAAGAGGAGAGGAGTGGAATAATGCAAGATATTAGTATTTTTTTAGCGTTTGGAGCTGGGTTCTTATCGTTTATATCCCCATGTTGCTTACCGCTTTATCCGGCATTTTTATCATACATAACAGGTATGTCGGTTTCTGAATTGAAAGAAGAAAATGCAATGCTTCGCAAAAGAAGTATGATACATACAGCGTTTTTCTTACTTGGTTTTTCAATTATTTTTATTGCAATTGGATTTGGTACAAGTTTTATTGGAGGCATCTTTACAAATTATAAAGATTTAATTAGACAGTTAGGTGGTATATTTATCATCGTGTTCGGTCTTATTATTGTCGGTGTATTTAAGCCGAAGTTTCTAATGCAAGATCGTAAATTTACTTTTAAAAACCGTCCGAGTGGTTATTTTGGTTCAGTTTTAATTGGATTGGCATTTGCTGCTGGATGGACACCTTGTACTGGGCCTATATTAGTGTCTGTAATTGGATTAGCTGCAACAAATCCAGAATCGGCAATGATTTATATGATTGCTTACATACTTGGATTTGCTATCCCGTTTTTCGTACTTTCATTCTTTATTACGAAGATGTCTTGGATTAAAAGAAATAGTATGAAATTCATGAAGATTGGAGGATACGTTATGATTGTCATGGGTATCTTCCTATATTTTAACTGGATGACGAAAATTATCGTATATTTCTCAAGTTTATTTGGTGGTTTTACCGGTTTTTAGTATTATTCTGTGAAAATGTTGGAAATACTAACGGAAAAGCATATAATAAAATTATATTTTGCATATAGCCACAAAAAAGGATGAGAAAATATGAACATAGTTCTGTTATCAAGTATCGTTGCTGTTTGTATGGCTGTCGGTGCGATGTTTATTCGTTTAAAAGCAGCTAAGAAACCTGCAACATTGAAAAAAATTATACTTCCCCCATTTTTTATGAGCACGGGAGCGTTGATGTTTGTTTTTCCTGAATTTCGATTAACTCCAGCAGAAATGTTAGAAGCAATTGGCGTCGGTTTGTTTTTCTCTATTTTTCTTATTAAAACATCTAAATTTGAAATTAGAGGACAAGAGATTTATTTGAAGCGTTCAAAAGCATTTGTTTTTATACTAATTGGATTACTTGTCGTGCGGATTGTATTTAAAACATACTTAAGCCAATCTCTTGATTTAGGACAACTTAGTGGCATGTTCTTCTTACTTGCGTTTGCAATGATCGTTTCATGGAGAATTGCAATGTACCGTTCCTTTACGAAATTACAGAAGGAAATGGAAAAAGAAGATGGTTTTTATAATGAAAAAGATATGAAGTTAACGTAAAGAGTGTTATATGTATAAAGAAACAACGTCTGATTAGACGTTGTTTTTTGTTAATCACTGAAAGGTAACTTCCTCAATTCTAGTTGTGATGTATAAATTGTCGACCATCGAAGAAGCAATTTAAGTTTGACGTTACGAATGGACCGATATAAGGAATACTATTTGGTTTGAAGTTTTATCATCGGTAATTGGTGGCTAAGTTAGATTAGGTTGGATCGTATAGGAGACGTTCCTTCATTAACAATTACTCCACTTGATGGTACTGATACAACATGAAAGTGGAATGTTAATGACGAAATTTCGCTTAGCTTAAGTGTCTTGAGCCGAATCTAATATTGCAAATATAAATGCAACAGGATCAATTGCTGCGAATACAACATATACCTCTGTAAATATTACAGGTACTGGTGATACGATTTATACGAGTGCTGTAGGGTTACAGATAGATTTAGCGAAAGCGAGATTAATTGCTACAAAATCAGTAACTGTAAGTTGAGCTTATAAAAAAGATTGCTATAAAATAGCAATCTTTTTTATAAGGAATAATGGGCTTACTTTGCAAGTAAAGCTTTATAGTTAGAATAATCAATCTCTTTTTCTTGTAGTTTCTTAATTAAAAATTTATGATCGCGCTTCGGTGTGGCAACGATATATCCTTGTATGATTAAATCTTGTGTAATTTTTGGAGCGTTTTCCTTTATTGCAAGTTCCCCAATTTTACCGGCAATTTTTGATTTGGCAACATCACGAAATAGTTCAGGAACGGGACTTACTAGTTCTTCTAACAATTGTTTTTGTTCGTCAGCCCATAAATGTCTCGTTTTATTTATGTAATGCTCTTCCCAATCTAAAATGGACATACCGTCTTCTTTCGGTAATCGTTTTAAAAATTTTCTGAACATAAAGTATCCACCGATAGACATAAGTCCTAATAAAATAACAGTCCATAATACAATAAACCAACTGAACCATCCTTCGAGCAAGTGTATCCCCCCTTAATGATTGCGGTTTTCTTTTATTCATATTATAAACAGTGAGATTCATAGAAAGCAAGAACGCTTGGTCAATTTGACCAAGCGTTGTAGTTTAAACGAAGTATAGTTGTTCAACACATAAAATATCATTTTCATTTTCTACATATTCAATGATGAGTGTACCAACTTTACGATCTTTATCTTCAGTTGTGAAAATAGAGTAAGAAGTAAAACGCGCTGTTGATAGGCCGCTTATATGTGTAGGTAAAGAAATGTAGTCGTTATCGCGGAAGAATTCCATTAGTTCAATATCTTCAAATTCTTTTCGGTCAACTTGTTTGTTTGTATAGCGGCGTTGAAGTTGTTTTAAAGATGCATTCCAAGAAATTGCTTTTGTGTCGTATACCATTGTTCTATCTCCTTACTGTATGTAATTATTAAGAACATACGTTCTGATCTAGTATACTCTTTTTATAAGAAAAGGGAAAGCAAAAAATAATGTAAGCTTGGATTTCCAAGCTTACATTATTTTGCGTCCGTCATAATCTCTATTTTTTATTATAAGTTACATAAGAATAAGAAACAAGATGATATATATTATGTTGGTAGTTTTCAAAATTCTGTATATTATTAATATATTATAAGGAAAGGGAATGAGAGGGATGGCATACGTAATTTCACTTCAGGGACCGATGGCAAGTGGAAAAACAACATTGGCCAAAAGCTTAGAGCGATGTGGGCTTTCAGTTATATATGAAAACCCTTATCCAATTGTAGAAAAGCGGAAAGAATTAAATTTGGATATTTACACAAAAGAGGGGTTTATTACAAATCAAAAAATGTTTATTGAAGCAAAAATAAAAGAGTTTCAAAATGTGAAATCAGTCATGATTTTTGACCGCGGACCAGAAGATATTGAATTTTATACACTCTTTTATCCGAAGATGATAGGGAAAGAGTGGGATATAGAAACAGAATTAAAAGATGAATTGTATAAATTAAGAGAATGCCGTTCGGATGTAATTTTTTATTTAGATGTTTCGAAAGAGAGTTTGTATGATAGGAGAAATAATGATAGGACAAGAAATCGAAGTACATTTGAGGAACAATTTAAATTAGTAGAAGTTGAAAAAGAATGGTATAAACAATTTCCCGTAACTTATGTGGACACTAATATATTATCAGTGAACGAATTAGAGGCATATTTTATAGGGTGGCTAAGGGAGAAAAGGCTATGAAAAAAATATTATTATTCGTATACCCGACATTTGCAGAGTTTGAAATAACGGTAGCAACAGCATTGCTGAAAAAGAAATATGAAATCATTACAGCGGGTTTAACAAAAGAAATGATTATAAGTGAAACAGGCTTACAAGTACAGCCGCATATAGAATTAAGTGAAGTGCGTGTAGAAGAATATGAGGGGATTATCATTCCGGGCGGAGATGAAATACATATGAAAGAGGCGAAACCGCTTTTTTCAGTTATTCGTCAATTTTCTGAGCAAGGAAAATTAGTGGCAGCGATTTGTGCTGGACCGTATGCGTTAGCAAGAGCAGGTTTATTTAAAGAAATCTCTTATACAGTGACTATAGATTATCAAAAATTAGATTGTTTTCCAGTAGAAAATTTTGTGTATACAGAAGTTGTACAGCACGTAAATATTATTACAGCACAAGGACATGCATTTGTGCCATTTGGACTAGCGATTGCCTCCTATTTTGGAGTAGTGAATGAACATAATACAAATTTTTATAGTGGAAAGGGCAATATAATGATGGAGAATCTTTTACCGGAAAACGTGTAAAAGCTAGCGAATGCTAGCTCTTTTCTTTTTTACATCGATAAATCACTAACGTTTTCGGATCGCGCCATATACCGTTGTGAAGTGATAAATCATTTTCTATTTCTTCTTTTAGCCATTCCTTCATTTCGGTGTGAAGGGACATATTATCAGGTATATTCAGCGACGGGAACATGCTAGAAATATAGTTAACGATTGGAGTGGCATGATGAAAAACAAGTGCATTATGAATAATTGTTTCTTCAACAGTTGAAAAAACAGAGTGCAATAGATCTTTACCATTTTCTAAACAAAATGGAGCTACTGACGGTGATGTTTTTGGTAAATCAAATGTGACTAACATTTTGTTACACATTTCATCTATACGAGGTAATGAAACTTTAGAATTTGTTGTAGCTAAAAGGGCGCCGCCAGGACGAATTATCTTATGGAATCCTTGAATAGTTTTTTCGACATCTTTCATGTGGTATAACATATGCCTTGCGATTAGCAGGTCATAACAATTAGCTTCGAAAGGAAGTTTACTAGCGTCACCGAGTTTCCATTCAATCATATTATTCGTTATAGCAGCTTCAGAAAGCATAGTTTCGGATTGATCAAAACCAGTTAGATGTCCTTTATGACCATTAGTTTGCAAAAGGGAAAGAAATTTTCCGTTAGCACACCCGACCTCTAATATTTTTTCTTCCCCTTGGAGTTGTAAATGTTCAATGACGACTTCATCTACATTCACTTGTTTTTCTTCGTAATGTTTATGCGTATCGATACGTGTTTGTAAATGGTCACTAACGTTGTATTGGCGTTTTACATCATTCATTTTTTCACATTCCACCTTTATGCAAAATTGCTGAATCGCATGTGTTAATACGTCTGTTTTATTTAAACCTTCGTAATGGAGTACGTCTTCAAACCTTGTAAGTAATTTTTCTTCAATTCGAAAATGAATATCTTTTCGCTTCGCCACTGAAATTTCGCCCCTTTGCATCTGTTAGTGAGACTATAGCACGTCTGAAAAAAATCTGTAAATAAATTGTGTACACAAGTACAAGTATGAGAGGGATAAAAAATTGCTTGAATAATATTTTAAACTATTGACGATTTAACCGTTTTCATATATTCTTAAATTAAGTAATATTCAAATAATTCAAAAGAAATGAGAGAGTCACATGCTTCTTCAAGGAACACATCGAATTGGTCGTATGGCCATGCTGTTGGCACTTGCGGATGAGAATGAAAGTCCCGTATTATCTATTCCGAAAGGTTGGAAATATTGTATTGGGAAAGTTGGCTCTATGAATTCGCAAAAAGTAGTAGCAGCAATGGAAACAGCGGCTAAGAGCAACCGAGTTATTGAAACAGATGTTTACAGAGAAACACATGCACTTTATCATGCAATTATGGAAGCTTTGTACGGAGTGACGAGAGGTCAAATTCAGTTAGCAGACGTTCTTCGTACAGTAGGACTTCGTTTTGCGATTGTGCGCGGTACACCATACGACGGAAAAAAAGAAGGCGAATGGGTTGCTGTTGCACTTTATGGAACGATTGGTGCACCTGTAAAAGGATCTGAGCATGAGGCGATTGGTTTAGGAATTAATCACATATGATTTGCCCATAGTCTATTAGTTAGAAGGGGGCCTTATTTTTTAGGACAGAAGTCTGTCTTAAAAAGATAAGGTCCCCTTTTGCCTTTATAAGGAGGAAAAAGAATGATTACGTTAACAGGACACACATTGACAGTTGAAGAAATGAAGAGGTTGTTACTTGAAGGTGAAGGTGTAACAGCTTGCCCAACTAGTATGCAAAAAGTGGCAGAGTGCCGCGAAGTTGTCGAGAAAATTGTAGAGGACGGAAAAGTCGTTTACGGTATTACAACTGGATTTGGAAAGTTTAGTGATGTACTTATTCAAAAAGATGATGTAAAAGCACTTCAGCACAACTTAATTCAGTCACATGCGTGCGGAATAGGCGATCCATTCCCTGAAGAAGTATCACGCGGTATGTTAATTTTACGAGCTAATACGATGTTAAAAGGAGTATCGGGTGTTAGACCACTTGTTGTAAACATGCTTCTTGAGTTTGTAAATCGTAAAATTCATCCAGTCGTTCCGCAACAAGGATCACTAGGAGCGAGCGGTGATTTAGCACCTTTATCTCATCTTGCTCTCGTTTTATTAGGTGAAGGTGAAGTGTTCTACAAAGGAAAACGAGTTCATGCGATGGTTGCTCTTACAGAAGAAGGACTTGAACCTATTGAACTTGAAGCAAAAGAAGGTCTTGCGTTAATCAATGGTACGCAGGCAATGACAGCGCAAGGGGTTCTTTCTTATATAGAAGCTGAAGCAAGTGCTTATCAATCAGAATTAATTGCATCGATGACAATGGAAGGATTACGCGGCATTATTGATGCATTCGATGAAAATGTTCATAAAGCGCGTGGTTATAAAGAGCAAGTCGAAGTGGCAAGCAGAATTCGTGATATTCTTCATGATAGTAAACTTGTGACAAAACAAGGAGAACTTCGTGTACAAGATGCATATTCACTTCGTTGTATCCCGCAAGTTCACGGTGCTTCTTGGCAAGTTTTAAATTATGTGAAAGAAAAATTAGAAATTGAAATGAATGCAGCAACAGATAATCCACTTATTTTTGATGGCGGGGAAAAAGTAATCTCTGGTGGTAATTTCCACGGACAACCGATTGCATTTGCAATGGACTTCTTAAAAGTAGGGATGGCGGAGCTTGCAAATATTTCAGAGCGCCGTATTGAACGCCTAGTAAATCCGCAATTAAATGACTTACCACCATTTTTAAGTCCAGAACCAGGACTTCAATCAGGTGCCATGATTATGCAATATGCAGCGGCTTCACTCGTTTCAGAAAATAAAACGTTAGCTCATCCAGCGAGTGTAGATTCAATTCCGTCTTCAGCTAACCAAGAAGATCACGTAAGTATGGGAACAATCGCTTCACGTCATGCGCATCAAATTATTCAAAATGCAAGACGCGTTCTTGCAATTGAGATGATCTGTGCGATGCAAGCAGCAGAATATCGCGGAATTGAAAACATGAGTACAGTTACAAAAACGTTCTATCATCAAGGTCGTCAGCAAGTGCCTTCTATTACAAATGACCGTATATTCTCAACGGATATTGAAAATATCGCGCATTGGTTAAAAACGAATTATTCAATAAAGGAAAGATTGGATGTAAATGCAGCACTATAAAACGAGAAAAGGGAGAGATTGAAATGGAAAAAGTACAACAAACAATTCGTGCGGCAAGAGGTACTGAGTTACAAACGAAAGGATGGGTTCAAGAAGCTGCACTTCGAATGTTAATGAACAATTTAGATCCTGAAGTAGCTGAAAAACCAGAAGAATTAGTTGTATATGGCGGAATTGGCCGTGCAGCTCGTAATTGGGAAAGCTACCATGCAATTGTTGATTCATTAAAAACGTTAGAAAACGATGAAACGTTACTTGTTCAATCAGGAAAACCGGTAGCAATTTTTAAATCACATGAAGATGCGCCTCGCGTTCTTTTAGCGAACTCAAACTTAGTACCGAAGTGGGCGAACTGGGATCACTTCCGTGAACTAGAGAAAAAAGGTCTTATGATGTACGGACAAATGACAGCGGGTAGCTGGATTTACATTGGAACACAAGGGATTTTACAAGGAACATATGAAACATTTGGTGAAGCGGCACGTCAACATTTCGATGGTTCATTAAAAGGTACTGTAACGATTACTGCTGGTTTAGGAGGTATGGGTGGTGCACAACCGCTTGCTGTAACGATGAACGGCGGTGTTGTAATTGCTATTGATGTAGATAAGCGTAGTATCGATCGTCGTATTGAAAAGAGATATTGTGATCTGTATACAGAGTCTTTAGAAGAAGCGTTAACTATTGCGAACGAGTATAAAGAGAAGAAAGAACCGATTTCAATTGGATTGCTAGGAAATGCGGCAGAGATTTTACCAGAGCTAGTGAAGCGTAATATTACGCCAGATTTAGTTACGGATCAAACATCTGCTCATGATCCATTAAACGGTTATATTCCAGTAGGTTACACAGTAGAAGAAGCAGCGAAGCTTCGTGAAGAAGATCCAGAACGTTACGTACAATTATCAAAAGAAAGTATGAAAAAACATGTAGAAGCAATGCTTGCAATGCAAGAAAAAGGCGCGATTACATTTGATTACGGAAATAACATTCGCCAAGTTGCTTTCGATGAAGGATTAAAAAATGCTTTCGATTTCCCGGGATTCGTTCCAGCATTTATCCGTCCATTATTCTGTGAAGGAAAAGGACCATTCCGCTGGGTAGCACTTTCTGGTGATCCAGAAGATATTTATAAAACAGACGAAGTTATTTTACGCGAGTTCGCGGATAATGAGCATTTATGTAATTGGATTCGTATGGCACGTCAGCAAGTTGAGTTCCAAGGTCTTCCATCACGTATTTGTTGGCTTGGTTATGGCGAGCGTGCGAAATTTGGCCGCATTATTAATGAAATGGTGGCTAATGGTGAATTATCAGCACCGATCGTTATCGGCCGTGACCATTTAGATTGTGGATCAGTAGCATCTCCAAACCGTGAAACAGAATCTATGAAAGACGGTAGTGATGCAGTAGCAGACTGGCCAATTTTAAATGCATTAATTAACAGTGTAAACGGTGCAAGCTGGGTATCTGTTCACCACGGTGGTGGCGTTGGTATGGGGTATTCACTTCACGCTGGAATGGTTATCGTTGCAGATGGAACAGAAGCAGCGGCAAAACGTATTGAACGCGTATTAACTTCTGACCCTGGTATGGGTGTTGTTCGTCACGTTGATGCTGGCTATGACTTAGCGGTTCAAACTGCGAAAGAAAAAGGCGTTAACATTCCAATGATGAAATAAGGAGGAAGAAACATGCTGGACACTTTACTAATAAATATCGGTCAATTACTAACAATGGATCAAGAAGATGGCTTGTTAAGACGGGAAGCGATGAACACGCTTCCTGTTATTGAAAACGGTGCTGTTGGAATTGAAAATGGCGTGATTACTTTCGTTGGAACAGCGGAAGAAGCTAAAGGATTACAAGCGAAAGAGGTTATTGATTGCGGCGGGAAAATGGTTTCTCCTGGTCTTGTAGATCCGCATACTCATCTTGTATTTGGTGGATCTCGTGAAAATGAAATCGCGCTAAAATTACAAGGAGTTCCATACCTAGAAATTTTAGAACAAGGTGGAGGTATTCTTTCAACTGTAAATGCAACGAAACAGGCATCGAAAGAAGAACTTGTTCAAAAAGCAAAATTCCATTTAGACCGTATGCTATCTTTCGGTGTAACAACCGTAGAAGCGAAGAGTGGTTACGGATTAGATGATGAGACGGAATGGAAACAATTAGAGGCAACTGCACAATTACAAAAAGAGCATTCAATTGATTTAGTTTCAACATTTTTAGGCGCTCATGCAGTTCCGAAAGAGTATAAAGGAAGATCGAAAGAATTTTTACAATGGATGCTAGATCTATTACCAGAAATGAAAGAGAAGCAATTAGCTGAGTTCGTTGATATTTTCTGTGAAACAGGTGTGTTCTCTGTAGAAGAATCAAAAGAATTTTTATTAAAAGCGAAAGAGCTTGGCTTTGACGTGAAAATTCACGCGGATGAAATCGACCCTCTAGGTGGTGCAGAAGCAGCAGCTGAAATTGGTGCAGCATCAGCGGATCATTTAGTTGGCGCTTCTGATAAAGGAATTGAAATGCTTGCGAATTCTAATACAGTAGCAACTTTATTACCAGGAACAACTTTCTATTTAAATAAAGAAAGCTTCGCACGCGGCCGCAAAATGATTGATGAAGGTGTTGCAGTTGCTTTAGCTACAGACTTTAACCCAGGTAGCTGTCCAACTGAAAATATTCAGCTTATTATGAGCATTGCGATGCTGAAACTGAAAATGACACCAGAAGAAGTCTGGAATGCGGTAACAGTGAACTCATCTTATGCCATTAATCGAGGCGATGTAGCTGGGAAAATTAGAGTTGGTCGTAAGGCGGATTTAGTTTTATGGGATGCTTATAATTACGCTTACGTACCGTACCATTACGGCGTAAGTCATGTAAATACAGTATGGAAGAATGGGAATATCGCATATACAAGAGGTGAACAATCGTGGAGCACGGCCACTATTTAAAGAAAAATGCAAAGTTTATCGATCGTGAAGTGACGAAATGGAGCGAAATGATTAAAAATTGGGAGGAAGGAGTGGAAATATTCGGTGCTGCCTTAATTGGAGCGCCCCTTTCTAAACCATCTATTAGTCATTCAGGAGCATGTTTTGCGCCAAAAACAATTCGTTCAATGTTGGATGCATATAGCACGTACGCAATTACAGAAGAACACGATATGAAAGAAAGTGTTCTTCATGATTGCGGTGATATTACGATGCATGTGACAGATATAAAAGAGAGTCATAACCGAATTGCGAAAACAGTTGGTCACTTGACGAAAGTAAATCCGAAAATGATACCAATCGTTCTTGGTGGTGATCACTCGATTAGTTTTCCGAGTATAACTGGTTTTGCAAATAGTAAAGGGAAGGTCGGTATTATTCAATTTGATGCTCATCATGATTTACGTAATTTAGATGATGGTGGTCCATCAAATGGTACACCGTTCCGTAGTTTGCTAGAAAATGATGTGATTACAGGAAAACAACTCGTTCAAATTGGGATTCGTAATTTTTCAAATGCACGAGCGTACCATGAATATGCAAAAGAGCATGGCGTGACAGTGTATACAATGAAAGATGTAAGAGAGCGAAAAATAAAAGATCTTATTTCAGAAAGTATTGAAGTATTAAGAAAACAAGATGTGACTTCTATTTATATTTCCCTTGATATGGACGTACTAGACCAAGCGTTTGCGCCAGGCTGTCCAGCAATTGGCCCTGGTGGGATGGATAGTACAACTTTACTTGATGCAATTGAATTCCTGGGTAAAGAGCCACTCGTTCAAGGGATGGATATAGTAGAAATTGATCCAACTCTTGATTTTAGGGATATGACGAGTAGAGTAGCTGCGCAAGTGATTATGAGTTTTCTTTTAGCGCGAGAAACGATTAGTAAACAGGTTAGTATATAAGCGAAGGATCGTGTGTGAAGTTTTGAAGCAACCGTCTTTGTCAGTATATAAAAATACATCGCTACTTATATGTAGTGATGTATTTTTTTGTTTTACAAGGTATATAAAATTGGAGGAAATGGGTGTAGAAATGTAACAAAATCGCGGGTTTTTTAGTGTTTCTGTACAGCTTGAATTTTTATGTGTAAATAAATTGACATAGAAAATAATTTTGTGATATTATAAAAATTTTGCTAAAAAAATAAATGTGTGTTAAGATTGAGAAGGTTACCATATATGGAGGTGGATTATTTGTTTCAAATTGGCGATAACATCGTTTATCCAATGCACGGAGCAGGTATAATTAAAGCCATAGAAGAAAAGGAAATCTCAGGAGAAAAAAGACAGTATTATGTTATAAAAATGTCGGCTAGTAATATGGAAGTAATGATTCCTATGGGGAAAATATTGAGTTCAAATATACGACCAGTTACAGATATAAAGGCATTAACAAACATAATAGATATTTTTCAGCATGGGGAATCAGATAGATTACTTACGTGGAAACAAAGGTATAAATTAAACACTGATAAAATAAAAACGGGTAAAATACAAGAAGGTGCTGAAGTTGTACGTGATTTATTACGTATGCAGAAAGAAAAAGCACTTAATGCAAGCGAAAAGAAAATGTTAGATAACGCACATGAATTTTTGATTAGTGAGCTGGGATTAATTGAAGGTATCACAGAAAATCAAATAAAAAGCTTTTGTTAAGATTCATTGTAGATAATGTATTACATCCCAAAAAAGATCTTGAATTTTTTGGGAATATAATTATAGAAAATCAATCATTTCAAAGACATTCAACTCTTTCAAACCACTTTTAGAGCATTAACCTCTTTTGTTATTACTACAATTTAATCCATTTTTATTTTTTAATTTCTTTTACGAATGTTCGAAGTTTAATTAAATAACTCAATAAAATAGTTACTTGATTTTTGCAATCCTGATTCACACTGGCACGGACGAGGAGCCGTAAGGATGAAAGAGAGGTAGGGCTTTCATTGTTTTAGGTATATAAGTTATTATTTTTAGAAGAATACTGAACCACTCCCACTTCTATTGTTAAGAGATTTTCCATATGTGAGGAGATAATAATTGTTTATTTTCTTTATTTAAAAGAGATAAACGAATTGTTAGCCTTATATGGTCAACTAAAAAAGGTTTCCTACTTAGGAAACCTTTTTAATTTTTGTTTTTATCATTCTGTTTGTTTAATATTCGAATCTTTAATGGTAAAGACGTATAAATTGACGTTACTATCTAAAAGTAAGTATGATGCGATTATAGTTAGATTTTTTTAGGGGGAAGAAAAATGACAAGTTCAAATAATAAAGCGGCAAGTATTTATGAAGGAACAAATATAAACGCTTGGGGGTCTTTTGAAAATATTGAAGAAACGAAGTTATTTCATCCGATTCAAATTGGATCTTGGTCTCTTCGTAATCGCATAGCGATGGCACCGATGACGAGATGTTTTGCAAATAATGAGACTGGAGTCGTTGGTGCTGACGTAGTCGAATATTACCGAAAACGTGCTGCTGATGGGATTGGACTAATTATTACAGAAGGAATTGTCATTAGTCAGAGAGCAAAAGGGAATCCAGGAGTACCAGGTATTTATACACAAGCGCAAGTCGATTCTTGGAAACCTGTTACAGAGGCAGTACATAAAGAAGGTGGAACGATTATTGCTCAAATATGGCATGTTGGACGTATGAGTCATCACGAAATAATTGGTGGTCAAATGCCGCAAGCACCTTCTGCTATTGCTGCGGAGGGGAATGTTCCGCGTTTTCGTAAACCGTTTGATACACCAGAAGCAATGACAATAGAAGAAATAAAAGAAGTTATCGGTCAATATGCACAAGCCGCAAAGAATGCGATAGAAGCTGGATTTGATGGTGTAGAAATTCACGGTGCACACGGATATTTAATTGACCAATTTACTTATGAATTTGCGAATAAGCGTACTGATAAATACGGCGGTGACTTAAAACAAAGGTTAACGTTTATGAAAGAAGTTGTTCAGGCTGTAATTGAAGCAGTTGGAGCTGATAAAACGCTTCTTCGCTTCTCTGCCTTTAAAGGTGATAATCCTACTTATATGTGGGAACATCCTGAACTTGCAATTGAAACGTTTGTAAATATGTTTAAAGAAGTTGGATTAACGATGATTCACCCTTCAACGATGAATTATACGCAAGTTATTGCTGACGGCAAGAATTTTCATCAATTAGTAAGAAAGTATTGGGATGGTACTATCGTAGGAGTAGGTAATTTGAATCCGAAAGAGGCAGAAGAAGCACTGCAAGAAGGAACAATTGATGTAGCGGCGTTCGGAAGACCATTAATCGCTAATCCAGATTTTGTTCAGCGAATTAAAAATGCTGAAAGTTTGGTTGAATATGACGCGAAAGAGCATCTTGCTACGTTAGTGTGAATAAGGATAAAAAGAGAACACATGGAGTGTTCTCTTTTTATTATGGAATTTCATATATAGGGGGAAGCGGAATGAGTGAAGCGCTACTCATTATTATTAGTATATTGCTCTTTTTGATGCTACTTTTAATTGTCTTTTTTATCATTACATTTTTTATTAAAAAACGGACGCATCATTCTATATTAAAACTGCATCCATACTTAGGTAGAATGCGCTATTTGCTCGAAAAAATAGGCCCGGAATTTCGGCAATATTGGTTTGATCATGATACTGACGGAAAGCCCTTTTCGCGCTACGATTTTCAAAGTGTTATGTTTCTAGCAAAATACCGTTCTGAAATACTTGGTTTTGGATCAAAACGAGATTTTGAGGAATCTGGCTATTATATTGCTAATACATTATTCCCCACATTAACAGATGAATTAAGTGTGAATCTCACGCAAGAACGTGAGGGGAAAAAATATATGATTCATAAAGAAGGGTTATTTTCAAGAAGAGAAAAATTGACAGCGGATACAACAAACCTTTGGTTGTATGAAGAAGATGATGCAATTGTAGTCGGCGAAAATCGTAAATATCCATGGAAACTGTATGGGATGTTTGGAGCGTCAGCGACATCTTACGGTGCGATTGGAGAAAATTATATTTTATCAGCTGGGTTTGGTGCAAAAATGGCAGGTGGTTCGTGGATTAATACTGGGGAAGGGGGTGTCATTCCAGAACATTTACATACGGGTGCAAATATCATTGCCCAAATTGGTCCGGGATTATTTGGATACCGTGACGAGGACGGGAATTTTTCGATGAAGGAATTTATGGAGAAGGCGAAAGAAAGTAATATTAAAGCGTTTGAATTGAAATTTGGGCAAGGAGCAAAAATACGTGGTGGTCATTTAGAAGGACAGAAGGTAAATGAGAAAATCGCTTCCGTTCGGAAAGTACGAGAAGGAGAAACGATTAATTCGCCAAATCGTTTTTCATTTATTAGTAGTGCCGCAGAGGCTTTATATTTTATTCAAGATTTACAAGAAAACGGTGGTAAACCAGTGGGTATGAAAATTGTAATTGGTCAACAGAAGCCTTTGGAAGATTTATTAAAAGCAATGAAAGAATTAAACATCTATCCAGATTTTATTACAATCGACGGTTCAGAAGGTGGATCAGGGGCAACATATAAATCGATGGCAGATAGTATGGGGCTTCCGCTTATACCGGCACTACTTACATTTATTGATACAGCAAATCATTACGGTGTCAGGGATAAATTAAAGGTGTTTGCCTCCGGGAAATTAATCACGCCAGATAAAGTAGCGATTGCTTTAGCTATCGGTGCAGATGCCGTAAATTCAGCACGCGGATTCATGATGGCAAGTGGTTGTATTATGGCACTTCAATGTAATTCAGGGCAATGCCCATCGGGGGTTGCAACTACGAATCCACACTACCAAAAAGCATTAGATCCGTATGAGAAAAAATGGCGAGTAATGAACTATGTTATTAGTATGAGATATAGTTTGTTTTCATTAGCGGCAGCAGCAGGGGTAAAGAGCCCACGCCATTTAACGAGAGAGCATATTGTGTTTAAAGATGAGATGGGGAGAGTAGTTCCACTTTCGGAATTGTTTCCTTCCGTAATTGGGAAGTAAATATGTAGCTGAACAAAAAAAATCAAAAAAGTCATACATTTGTATGGCTTTTTTGGTTATGGGAAAAGTAGAAATTTATTACATGAATGTTCCCGCTTTTCGGTTGCTCTTTTTCAAACAAATTGTTTGATGGAGATGAGTTATCAGAATATTGTTTTTGATGAAAAAATGAAATGATATCCGCATTGACAATAAAAACTAATTAGACTATAATAAATCTCGAATTCAAGATATTTTTTGAAGGATAGTCAAAATCATAAAATCAATATTTAAAATATAATCATAAGAACTGTAGTTTTTTTGTAAAATATCTCGAATTCGAGATATTTTTTGAACTAAATGAAATGTGTTAGTTTTTTAGAGAAATACCTCAATTTTGAAAAAGATAGTATTGCGGATTGAACTTTATCATATGGACAAAATGAATAATGAATTTTAGCGAATAAACGTTTTTTGTAATGAAATAAAAAAAGGGGGTGGAGAAAGTGGAAAAGAAAACGATGGGAATTCATCACATTACAGCAATCGTAGGTCACCCACAAGAAAATGTAGATTTTTATGCAGGTGTATTAGGATTGCGTTTAGTAAAACAAACAGTGAATTTTGATGATCCAGGTACGTATCATCTTTATTTTGGTAATACAGGAGGAAAGCCTGGAACAATTATTAC
Organism: Bacillus sp. DB-2; assembly: GCF_003315125.1. Lineage (NCBI taxonomy): Bacteria > Bacillati > Bacillota > Bacilli > Caryophanales > Bacillaceae > Bacillus > Bacillus sp. DB-2. The sequence continues at coordinate 322,568 of NZ_QNRN01000006.1, forward strand.
GTTTTTCCCATGGGCAGGTGCTCGTCAAGGTATTATTGGGGACGGTCAAGTAGGCATTACGTCTTATGTCGTATCAAAAGGCACAATGGAGTTTTGGGAAAATAGATTAGAAAAATTCGACGTACCGTATACAAAAATGACTCGGTTTGGAGAACAGTATATAGAATTTGATGATCCACATGGTTTGCATATAGAATTAGTTGAAAGAGAAGAGGGCGAATTAAATAATTGGACTTTTGGGGAAGTTACGCCAGAAGTAGCAATTAAAGGATTTGGCGGTGCTGTTCTTTTATCTGCACAACCTCAAAAAACTGCTGAATTGCTAGAGCATGTTATGGGTCTTGAGAAAGTAGGAGAAGAGGGAGAGTTTATGCGGTTCCGTTCTTCTGCTGATATTGGAAATATTATCGATTTGAGATTATCAACAATTGGACGTGGGCAAATGGGTGTTGGTACAGTTCATCATATTGCTTGGAGAGCGAATGATGATGCTGATCAATTAGACTGGAAAGAGCATGTGTCTCGCTTTGGATATGGTGTAACCCCTGTACAAGATCGAAACTATTTTAACGCAATTTATTTTAGAGAACACGGCGAAATCTTATTTGAAATTGCAACAGACCCTCCTGGTTTTACCCATGACGAATCTTTAGAGACGATGGGTGAGGAGTTAAAATTACCGGATCGATATGAACAACATAGAAAACAAATTGAACAGACACTCTTACCATTTGAAGTGAGAAATCTAGATTAAAGTGATTGAAAGGGGAAAAGGAATATGATGAAACATGTTTTTCAAAAAGGAAAAGATACGTCAAAACCAGTGTTGTTATTGCTTCATGGTACAGGAGGAAATGAATTAGATTTATTACCGCTTGCAGAAAGAATTGATCGGGAAACTTCTGTATTAAGTGTTCGTGGAAATGTATTAGAAAATGGGATGCCTCGTTTCTTCCGCCGATTAGCAGAAGGTATTTTTGATGAAGAGGATCTTGTTTTCCGTACGAAGGAATTAAATGAATTTTTAAATGAAGCAGCAAAAACATATGAATTTGATAGAGATAATATCGTAGCTGTTGGGTATTCAAATGGAGCAAATATTGCGGCGAGCTTATTATTCCATTACGAAAATGCATTAAAAGGTGCAGTCCTTCATCACCCAATGGTGCCTAGAAGAGGAATAGAATTACCTAATTTAGCAGAGAAATTCGTATTTATCGCTGCTGGAACAAATGATCCAATTTGTTCACCTTCTGAGTCAGAGGAATTGAAGATGCTATTAGAAAATGTAGATGCTAATGTAACAATGCATTGGGAAAATAGAGGACATCAATTAACGATGAATGAAGTAGAGAAGGCAACAGAATGGTATGAAAAAATATTTTCACATGCATAAATAGTAGACTAAATCGAGTGTAAAATCATAAAGACTTTATACTCGATTTTTTTGTTGCAATTTAAGGGGTTAAAAGAGAATAGGAAAGTTATGTTAAAATATAAAGAAAATGTAGAATAATGGAGGGGAACTATTAGATGTCAAACTACGAAAATGAAGAAATGTTAACGGGAGGGAATGTCTCAAACGTATATCGTTCGGAAGATACTGTTCGACGAGAATTAAAGCAAGGCAGTACCAAAATTCATAAGCTATTAAATCATTTGGAAAACAAAGGTTTTAGTTATGCACCAAAGTTTTTAGGTATTGATGATAAAGATAGAGAGATATTATCATTTATTGAAGGAGAAGCTGGTAATTATCCTTTAAAAAAGTATATGTGGTCTAATGATGTTTTAAAAGAAATAGCGAAGATGCTCCGTCTTTATCATGATGCTGTGAGTGACTTCCCGTTATCAGATGATTGGAAACCGATGGATAATACTCCAAATAAAATAGAGGTTGTATGCCATAATGATTTTGCAATATACAACATTATTTTTAATAACGAAAAACCAGTAGGTATTATCGATTTTGATGTTGCTGGTCCTGGGCCAAGACTTTGGGACATAGCCTATACTCTTTACACTTGTGTCCCATTAAGTAGAGTTTATTATAAGGAAACAAGTGAGGCGGTTTATTATAATTCATTACAGCATGCAGACCGCATAAAGCAAAGGGTTAAATTGTTTTTTGAATCTTACGGTGGGGGTATGGAAGAAGATTATCTGGAGATGGTATTGCTACGATTAGAAGGGTTATGTAAATATGTGGAAAGAAAAGCGCTAGAAGGCGATATGAACTTCCAAAAGATGATAGATGAAGGGCATCTTGAACATTATGAAAATGATATTCAGTTTATTCGTAAACATGGAAAAGAGTGGATTTAATAAAATAAATCGTATACAAAAATAAAGCTCAGAGTCATATAGGGACTTTGAGCTTTTTAGTGTAGATGTTTTCCACAATAACTGAACTACTTATAATATCGTGTAGATGTATAGTTAAGAGTTTGTTACAGGATGAGCTGTAGCAATCGGTAATTGGATATCGACAGTTGTTCCTATGTTTAATTCACTGGAAATGAATAATTTCCCGTGATGCTCTTGAATGATTTTATAGCACATCATTAAGCCAAGGCCAGTTCCTTTTTCTTTCAAGCTATAAAAAGGTTCGCCAAGACGAGCCATGCGCTCTTCAGGAATCCCACAACCTTCATCCATAATGCGTATTGAAACAAAATCACTTTCTAACGAAGTTGTTTGAATGAAAATGTTACCACCATCAGGCATCGCCTCGATTGCATTTTTTAATATGTTAATCAAAACTTGTTTTAATTGATTACTGTCACATTGAATGTCAGAAATATAATCGAAATGATCCATGATGATATGAACGCTATGCATAATTGCTGTTGGTAAAATAAAAGTTACAACTTCTTCAATTAATGTTTGTACGTTGCATGTATGAATAAATAACACTTGTGGTTTAGACATCGCCATAAATTGGCTTGTTATAGATTCCATTTGTGAAATTTCACTCAACATAACGTCCACATACCATTTATTTTCCTCATTTATTTCTGGATGTAATAACGTTAAAAATCCTTTTAATGAAGTGAGCGGGTTTCTAATTTCATGAGCGATTCCAGCTGTCAGTTGTCCTACTACTGCAAGTTTTTCGGATTTCCGTAATAACTTTTCAGTTTCTTTTAGTTCGGTAACGTCTCTTCCCATCACTATAAGACCTTTGCGTGAGCCATCAGGATGGAAGAGTGGGACTTTTGAAATGCTTAAAACTAGGTCGAAATCATTTCTATGTATAATAAATTCCTCTCCGTGAAGAATTTGTCCTTTTTGCCATGTTAGTTCATCGACTTCTTCACAATGCAAAAAAGATTCGCGGTATGCTTCGTTATATTGAATGAGTTCATTATCTCTTTTTCCATGATAAGGAACGTTATGGAAATTGAAACAAGAAAGCGCATAGTCATTCGCTTCAAGCCAGCGTCCTTCATGGTCCTTAAAAATAACAAATGCAGGCATTGAATTCATTAATGTGCGTAATCGTTTCTCACTCTCTTGTAATACTTTCTCAATTCTTTCTGATTTTTCAAGGGGTTTCATAATGGCGTATACACCTGTTAAACGGTTTTTAACAAAAATAGGAACTAATTTTGTTACGACATCTAGTAAATATCCGTCTTTATGATAAATAGAGACGATATACTCTTTTTGATTGTCAGCTGCAGCATTTTTTATGTATTGTAGCACTTGATCAGAAATATGTGCTTCTAAAATAGAAGTGATTGTTTTCCGCTCTAATTCGTTAGAAGTATAACCTAATATTCTTTCCGCAGAGGGGTTAATATGTAAAATAACTCCTTCTAAATTCAATGAAATAATACTATCAGGGTTATGTTCAAAAAGAGATGCATACATTTCTGCTAAAGAACGATTTTGTATATGGTTTCGCAAGCGCTCCGAGACGTTTGGGTGACGCTTTTTTTGAGTAGATGAATGTTTTTTACGACTCATAATATTTCCTCCGTACAACTAGCATCTAAAAAAGATGAATCTAGTACTAACTATAATATAGGTGCAATGTGTATTTCTATAAAAAATGGAAATTATATAATAAATTTTCTTTTTTATTTTTAGTGGAAGGTAAAAAAAGGTAGTAATAAGAGAATCTTATATTGCTTTATTAATATTTTCTAAGTTACATGAATGTATTTTCGTTATAACATTAGAATAGAAGAGGGGGAAGGAATATGAAAAATTATATTCAAGGAATTGATCATGTACAAGTAGCGGCGCCAGTAGGATGTGAAGAAGAAGCACGAGAATTTTATGGTAATAAAATTGGTATGGAGGAAATCCCAAAGCCAGAGGAATTAAAGAAGCGTGGTGGGTGTTGGTTTAAGTGTGGAAATCAAGAGATTCATATCGGAGTTGAGAAAAATTTTAATCCAGCTAAAAAAGCGCATCCAGCTTTTTATGTTTTGAAAATTAATGAATTTAAACAAGGGTTAATAAAGCGAGGTATTGAAGTAATAGATGATCATGCGCGACCAGATGTAATCAGATTTTACGTGTCAGATCCGTTTGGAAATCGAATTGAATTTATGGAAAATAAAAACTAGGTGGAGATCCACCTAGTTTTTTACACTTTTCTAAACAATCCTAATACTTCAACAGTCTCCGTAATATTAACGAATGCATGAGGATCAATTTCCGAAATCGTTAGTTTCATACTTGCTAATTCTTCACGTGAAACGACTGTCATAAGTACACGTTTTTTCTCGTTTGAATAAGCACCTTCACCATCAAGTAACGTAATTCCACGTACTACAGTTGAAAGAAGCTTTTTTTTCATTTCTTCCGCTTGATTTGTTACAATCATAAGTGTAACTTTACGATGTTTTGTATGAACGGCATCAATTACTTTACCAGTTACATAAATTGAAAGTAAGCTTGTAAGGGCAACATCCCAAGTGAAGAAAAATCCTGCAATGACAACAACAACTGTATTTAATGCAATAAGGAATCCACCAAGTTTAATATCTCGCTTGCGAGATAACAACATACCGATAATATCAAAGCCACCAGTTGAACCATGGCAGTTAAAGACAAGACCAATACCAGCGCCGGCGATGACACCGCCAAATACAGATGATAAAAGTGGGTCTGTTGCTACGACTTTTACTGGAACATAGTATAATGCAACAGATAATACAATTACAGAAACAACCGTGTTAAAAATTACTTTTTTTCCAAGACCTATGTATCCTAAAATAAGGATAGGTAAGTTCAATACAAAGTTAATAATACCTGTGTTTACAGGGGTTACAATCCCTAAAATAATAGCAATTCCGCCAATTCCACTACTTAAAATTTTATGGGGGATAAGGAAAAGATTAAAGGCAATTGCGATAATAATAGAACCAAAAATAACACCAAGAAATCTGACCATCTCTTTCCCGTCCTTCACTAAATAATCATATTATTTCAAGATTATATATGAAATTGAAAGTTTTTGGGGAAAACAGTTTATTTCGGAAAATTAGATTAATCTAAATAGTTCGAGTGTTTGATAAATTAGGAGGGGATACAGATATGAAGATAACGACGTATCAACAGAAGAGTCCTTTAAAACAAGAGTGTGAGGATTCATTTTTTTGTAATGAAGATAAAATGATTTACGGTGTATGCGATGGAGCAACACCGTTAGTTCCATTTTGTGATGAAGAAGGACATAATGGAGCATACATCGCTTCACATTTATTTGCAAGTCATTTTACTTCGCTACGAGAGATCAATAGTTTACAAGATGAAGTTGCAAAGGCGAATGAATTATTGCAAAACAAGATGCTAGAGTACAAGGTTGATACGAGAAAAAAAGACCATCTGTGGTGTACATGTATTGCAGCAGTTCAAATAGAAGGCGATAAGCTTGAATATGCACAATTAGGTGATTGTATGATCGTTGCAATATTTCAGGATGGAGCGATAAGAGTATTAACGAAAGATACAGTTAAGGGAATTAGTAAACGCGCAAAAAAGAAGAGAGAAGAGGATCGTAAAAAAGGATTACCAGTCCCGGAAGAACATGTTTTTCAAGATGTTCGGGAGCAGTTGAAATACAACCGCTATCTTGCGAATGTGCCACACGGTTACGCAGTTGCAAATGGGATGAAAGAAGCGATGACTTATTTACAACATGGGGAATTACATGTAGCTGATGTAAGTGGGATCTTTATTTGTTCGGACGGATTGTTCCATCCGGAGTGGTCGTTAGAACAAATTGTGATATATATAAGAAAGAATAGTATAAAAGAATATGTAGCAATCATTGAAAGGCTAGAAGGAGAAAATAGAATAAGACCAGATGATAAAACAATTATTATAATTGATTTTTAAGGGGAGGAAGTTCAAATGGAAATTAAATGTGTAAATTTAACATTTCAAAATGAGTTAGTTCCTTTAGAAAAAGTAAATAAACTGATCATCCACCATACGTCAGAAGATGGCTGGGATGTGTATAAAACTCACGAATTTCATCAAAAGGTAAGAGGATGGAGCGGGATTGGTTACAATTATTTTATTGAAGAAGATGGAACTGTAGTCGAAGGACGAGGTTTACATATTGGAGCACATGCGAAAGATAATAATAGTGATACAATTGGAATATGTATGACGGGGAATTTTGATAAATATGATCCAACTACTGCACAAATGAATTCATTATATTCTTTATGTAAAATGTTTATGAAGCAGTTTGCCATAGAGAAAGAAAATATACTCGGCCATAGGGAGTTAGAAGGGGTTACAAAAACTTGTCCAGGAAATCGCTTTTCTATGGTAGAGTTAAGAAAAGTATTATCTTAAATATAGAGGAGTAACGAATGATGATGAACATAAAAATACCGACTGATAAAAAAGAAGAGCTTGTAGCACAAATTCAGCAATTTTTCGTTGAAGAAGATTTAGATGAAATTGGACGTTTCCAAGCAGAACGTTTAATAGAGGAAATGATTAAATTAGTTGGACCATTTGCATACAATCAAGCAATTGGAGATGCAAGAAAGCTTGTAAGTGAGAAATTAACGAATATTGAAGAAGATTTATATGTGTTAGAGAAGAATGAAGGGAAATAAAAAAAGACTAGAAATTTGGTCTTATCCCTGTCAAGTAGACAGTATTAAAAAGACTAAGCAGCCATCGAGATTCGATATTCTATCGGAGCTCGATGGTTGAGTCGTTTTTGGAACCGTTTATAGTTATAAAAGTAAATATATTCTTCAATTGCTTGTATTAAATCTTCTTCTGTTTTAAAATGATTCAAATACAACATCTCCGATTTAAAATGGGAGAAAAATGACTCGATACAGGC
>NZ_QNRN01000007.1:0-96355 GCF_003315125.1 Bacillus sp. DB-2
GTCTTCAAACGAAAAACACCTCCATTGAATTTGCATACTTAGTATGCGAATTCAGGAGGTGTTTTTTTCATGTACCACTATTCGGGTTCACTTCAATAAGATGAGTTTTTTTTATGAATAGCAGGGCCTATATTTTGCGCATAGTATGTGATAAGAAGATTACATACAAGTAGGTGAAGGCAATGTTTCGTTATTTTAAGTTTAAGCTAAATGATACAGTACAGTTTGCTGAAAACGATGGGCATATGTATCGCATTGTCGGTTATCGGTTAGAAAAAGGGTTTTACCCAAAAGATGAATGGACTCATATTATTTATGAACTACTTAGAGAATTTGACGGGTATACGATGGATGCGGAAGAAGAGGAAATTGTAAAAGTTATTCAAGTAGAGGATGAGTATTATAAAATACAAGAAGTATCGGGGTATCGTTATCCAGTAAAAATGAAGCAAAAGCAGCAAGTTATGAAAGGAGAGAAAATAGACGACTTATTAGATACGTACAACGACTATAAACGATTGGCGGATTTCTTTAAAGATTTGTTGTATGAACAAAAAGCTGAAGAAGTGTTGCAGGAGATGAAAAGGCTTAGAGCGTGAGGGGACAGTCGATTATAAGACTGTCCTCTATTTTTGACGGTGCATCAAAGTATGTTTTCCGTTACAATGAGAGAATCAATAGAAATAAGGTGATTATAGTATGGAAACAAAGAAAAAGGGCGAATGGTGCGAGATTACGGTTCCAGCGACGTGGAATGGTATAAGTATTGAGTCGTTGTTAAAAATGGAATGGGAAGTACCAAAAAAGTTATTACATCAACTTCGTATGGAAAAAGGTGTTACGGTTAACGGAGAACAAAGGAGATGGAATGAACTTTTAAAAGAAGGAGATAAGTTACAAGTTCATATGTTTATGGAGGAGGAGTACGGCGTAGAGCCGGAATATGGTGAATTAAATGTAGTGTTTGAAGACGATCACGTACTCATTGTAAATAAGCAGGGGCAAATGGATACACATCCTTCTGAAAAAAATGGGACGGGAACACTTGCCAATCTTGTTGCTTTTCATTTTCAAATGCAAGGTTTAGAGACGAAGGTTCGGCATATCCATAGATTAGATAAAGATACGACAGGTGGTGTTGTATTCGCAAAACATAGAATTGCGGGTGCAATTATGGATCGTTTATTAATGGAACGGAAAATCAAAAGAACGTATATGGCACTTGTTGAAGGAAAAGTAAAAAAGAAGCAGGGGACAATTGATGCAGCTATCGGAAGAGATCGACATCATGCTACAAGGCGTCGTGTTTCTCCAAAGGGAGACCAAGCTATAACGTATTATAAAGTAGAGAAATATTTAAAAAAACAAAATGCGACGCTCGTAACGTTACAGTTAGAAACCGGTAGAACGCATCAAATTCGCGTTCATATGAGCTATAATGGAAATCCATTAGTTGGGGATGTATTATATGGTGGGCAAACAACATATATGTCCGGGCAAGCGTTACATGCGATGAAGATTAATTTTTTGCATCCGATTACGAAAGAAGAGATCGTTGTTGACGTACCTTTCCCTACAAATTTAAACGATACAATGAAAAAATTTGAAAGAGAAAATGGGTAAAGTGTAAATTTAAAGTTGAAAAAGGTAGATTTTTGCAGGGATTTCTCTAAAAGAGGCGAAGCCGTTAAGAGAAAAGAGAGGTGAGAATTACTTGATCAAATATAAATATATGCTAGGGATATTTTTCGCTTGTCTTTTACTTACTCTATGTATTTATCCATATTTACCAACTCGTATGGCAGTGCATTGGAACGAGAATGGTGGAGCTAACGAGTTTATGAGTAAACAAGTTGTCGTATTATTTATCCCTGTCCTTATTATTATTTTACATGGATTAGTATATGCTATTTTACATAATATATATAAGTTTAATGAAGGGGAGTACTTCATTATAAATGGATTTATAAAGAGTATTACTTTATTTATGATGTTTGTCCATATACTAATTCTCTTTATTAATTTGGGAAGTATTATATCCTTTCAGACAGGACTAACGATAGGAATTAGTATGTTTCTTTTTATGTTTAGTAAAGTGTTTAAAAAGGTGAAGGATAGAGAGAAAGAACCGATCAAATTACAAAAAATCCGTTTAGTTAGTAGGCGAATCTTTCAAGTGATGGCATGTAGCATATTATTTTCGTTGCTTTTGAGCCTGAAGTGGGGATTTTACTTGTTAATTAGTGTAATAATTTGCGGGGCTATTTTGTTTATGTTCTATATTTTATACGCATACATATTAGAAAGCTATGAAACATAAAAAAAGAGTCTTCTAGGAGAAGACTCTTTTTTTATTTATTTCGTAATAAATTGTTGTGTCCAGTAGTTTCCGCTTTCTACATAGCCAACACCGATATGAGTGAAGCCACTATTTAAGATGTTTGCACGGTGTCCAGCACTGTTCATCCAAGCTTGTACAACTTCTTCTGGTGTACGTTGACCTTGGGCGATGTTTTCACCTGCAGATTTATAAGAAATACCAAATTTCTTCATCATGTCAAACGGAGACCCGTATGTAGGGCTGTTATGATCAAAGTAGTTGTTTTTTTGCATATCTTCAGACTTAATGCGTGCTACTTTGCTTAATTCAGTATCGATTTGTAATGCTGATAAGCCTTGTTTTGTACGCTCTGCGTTTGTTAATTCAACAACACGTTGTTCGAATTCGCTTAAAGATTTTGCTTCTTCAGCAGGCTTTTGCTCAGCAGGTTTTTGTGTTTCAGTTTGAGTATTGTTATTTTCAGCAGGTTTTTGAGCTTCTGGTTTTTGAACTTCTTCAGCAGGCTTTTGTTCAGCTGGTTTTTGAGTTTCCTCAGCAGGCTTTTGAGCTTCTGGCTTAGCTGTTGGTTGTTCAGTAACAACATTTTCAGTAGGCTGTTGACCAGGAATGAAGCAATCTTGTTGGAATTGACCTTGATTCCATTGTGCTAATGATTCAACTCCCATAGATTGTAAGAATGCTTGTAATTCTTGTTGGCTCATTTGCTTCATCATCATTTTTGAATGCTGAATATTTTGAACCTTTATGTTAGATGGTTGTACTGTTGCAGCTTGTGCATCTAAAGAAGATACTCCTAAAGTAAGAGCTGTTGCAGCAGCTACAGATAATAAAACACGCTTTTTCATGATGTGTGTCCCCCTATATAAAGTTTTAATTTGTTTTCACACGATTTGTTTTTGACAGCCTGTCTGACTGACCAATTCATCGTAGCATACAATTTGCGAGAAAAAAGATGGAAAAAAATTCATAGACTTAAAATTTTCCTAATTTATCCTAAGAGGAGGAAAGGGATGAAATAAGAGAAACATAGAGTATAAAAGGAATTTTTAGCATTTTTATACTTGATTTTAAGAGGGGGTTTTTGGATAAATGTACCTATATTAAAAATGAAGAATCCTATTGTATCAATGATTTTAGCATTTTTTTGAGGAATATACTGGATGTATTTTTACAAAGCTGTAATGTTTCTGTTGTTCTTTTTTATAATAAAGTAACATATTTTTAATGTTGTAGCAGACAAAAAAGCGGCTATCTCTTTACATAGACGAAGGAGATAGCCGTTTTCCTATTATTACGTATGTTACGAGTTATTACGAGTTGGTTTCAATTGCTTCTAATAATAGATCTACAATGTGAATTCCTCTCATTTTATGAGAAAGATCTTCTCGTTCAATACCTAGTTTCATTTGTAATAGACATCCAGGATTTGCAGTAACAATTGTCGCTGCATCTGTTTCATGCACACGGTCCATTTTGTAATCTAGAAACTCCATTGATAACTCTGAATGAACAATATTATAAATACCAGCAGAACCACAGCAACGGTCCGCATCTTTCATTTCGCGGTATGTTGCGCCTTGAATGGCCTCTAGTAACATACGAGGCTCAGAAGATGTTCGCATAACATTGCGTAAATGACAAGAGTCTTGATACGTAATGATTTGCGGCGTGAGTCGTAAGTCATTACGTTTATGGAAATCTAGTTCTACTAGTATGGCAGTAATATCTTTAATTTTAGAAACAAATTGCTTTGCACGTTCAGCCCATTTGGGATCATCTTTTAACAGATAATCATAGTCTACGAGGTAAGCTCCGCAACCACCTGCATTCGTAATAATATAGTCGATGTTTAAATCTTCGAATGCTTCTATATTTCGCTTCGCTAATTCTTTTGCTCCACTTTTTTCACCAGCATGCCCATGTAATGCCCCGCAGCAACTTTGTGTTTTCGGAATAACGATATCACAACCAGCAAGTTGAAGAAGTTTCATCGTTGCGTTATTTGTTTCTAAAAACATCGTATCCATTAAACAGCCTGTGAAGAATGCAACTTGTTTCTTCTTTGCCACCTCAGAAGGTAAAAATTCAGGACGATCTTTCATTGCTTTCATTTTAGGGACTTTTGGCAAAACGAGGTCCATCGTTGCAAGTGTTTCAGGGAATAACTTCATAATACCTGTTTTATGTGTTAGCGTTTGTAAACCAGAACGCTGGTAAAATCCGATTAGTCCTGTTAATGTTCGCATTCGGTTTTGATGCGGGAATAGTCCTTCAAAAACAACTTTACGAACAGCTCTCACGGGCATGGAGAACTTTTTATTTTGATTAATAATATCACGAGCTTCTTCTAATAAATGTCCATAATTCACACCAGATGGACAAACAGGTTCACAAGCGCGGCAGCCAAGGCAAACATTTAATGTATCTTCAACATCTTCATCCGGCTCAATTAAACCATCAGCGACGGCTTTCATTAAGGCGATACGTCCGCGTGGGGAATGTGATTCTTTATACCCAGATTGAATGTAAGTAGGGCAAGTTGGTAAACAAAAGCCGCATCGCATACAGTTTAGTAGTTCATCTTCACTTAATCGTTCTTTAAATTCCTTTTGAATGTTTTCTTTATTTAATGTGGTCATCGCTCAACCACCACTCTTTTACGAGAGTCTTTCGCGAACATCTTTCCAGGATTCATAATGTTGTTTGGGTCGAAGGCTTGTTTAATCCCTTGCATAGCAGCAATACCTTCTTTACCTAATTTCATTTCTAAATACGGAGCTTTCATTGCGCCAACACCATGTTCACCAGTAATCGTACCACCAAGCTCAATCGCTTTCGCAAATATTTCAGCAAAAGCTTGTTCGGCACGATGCATTTCTTCTTCATTACGGGCATCTGTCATACAAGTTGGATGCAAATTGCCATCACCAGCATGACCAAAAGTACAAATAGGAATATTATATTTCTTTGCAATTGCATTAATTGCTTCAACCATTGGAGCGATTTGTGAACGTGGTACAGTTGCATCTTCTAATATTGTTGTCGGTTTTAGTCTTGCAAGTGCTGATAGTGCACTACGGCGTGCTGTACGAAGCGCATCTGCTTCGGCTTCATCTTTTGCAACGCGAACATCGACCGCATTCATAGCACGGCAAACGTTAGCCATTTTTTCGATATCTCGATTGACAACCTCAGGCGGGCCATCTTGTTCAATTAATAAAATTGCTTTAACGTCAGTTGGTAAACCGATTTGTGCAAACTCTTCTACAACTTCAATTGTTGGTTGGTCTAAAAACTCAAGTGTCGCCGGAATAATTTTATTTGCAATAATAGCAGAAACAGCTCGAGCAGCTTCGTTAATATCTTCATATAGCGCAAGCATCGTTTTCTTCGTTTCAGGCATAGGGACAAGTTTTAATATAGCTTCCGTAACAACACCAAGTGTTCCTTCAGAACCAATAAATAAACGAGTTAAATCATAACCAGCTACATCTTTTGCTAATTTACCGCCAGTGCGAATGATATCGCCGTTCGGTAAAATAATTTCAAGCCCCATTACATAATCACGTGTTACGCCATATTTTAAACCGCGTAATCCGCCGGAGTTTTCATTAATGTTACCGCCGATTGTAGAAATTTTCATAGAGCTTGGATCTGGTGGATAAAATAAACCTTTTTCTTCTACTGCTTTAATAATATCAAGTGTAATGACACCAGCTTGTACGGTAATTGTTAAATTCTCTTCATCAATTTCTAAAATATTGTTCATATGGCGGAAAATAAGGACGATACCGCCTTCTAGTGGACAAGTTCCTGCACAAAGGTTTGTTCCAGAACCACGAACATACACAGGGATTTTGTGAGCGTTACATACTTTTAACACTTCAGCTACTTCATTTGTATTACGAGGAGCAATGACTGCATCAGGCATCGCTTGGAAGTTTGGAGTGGCATCATAACTATAAGTTAAACGCCCCATATTGGATGTATCTACATTATCTTCGCCAACAATAGATACGAATGAATCAATAATTTGCTTTTCTAACATTGGAAATCCCCCTCAAACTGTTAACGTATTTCGTCATAATAAAAAACGTTGTAACAGTGCTTTCATTATAATGATAAAAAAGTTGGAGGATTCTTTCTATGTACAATCATCTAAAGATTAATCTATTTTATCGTTATTTTTTGTATGATTATCTAATAAGAGGAGTGCGAAGTATAAAACATTTAAATCTTTGAATTGTTTCGGGTCAAGTCCTGTATGTTCTTCAATCTTTTTTAGCCTGTAATGCAATGTGTTAATGTGTATATGTAATTGCTCAGCTGTCTGCTTATAAGATTGGTTATAATCGATAAATAAACGTAAAGTGTGCATAAGCTCAGGAGATGATACTAAGTTTTCAATGGTACGTTCTAGAAACTGTTCTCGAGTTTCAGTAGAAATATCTTGTAAGCACATTTCTAAACGTAAATCTTCATTAAATACAATTTTTTTCGTTTCAAGTGATACTGAAAGGGCGCGTAATGCTTGTTCGTACGATAAGTTCATATTGCTTGGCGTAACTGTTTGTCCAATCCCGATATATAAAGTAATAGAAAATAAAGTTTCACAGTCTTGTTTTAACCGTTTTAAAAATTGAAAGGTTTGCTCTTTGGATTGGATTGTTGTAAACAAAATAAACCGATCATTTCCCCAGCGAACAAATAAATTTTCTTTTGCTAAAATGTTGTGCATATGTTGCCAAATTTTACGCTGGAGCATCGTATTATCTTGGGCGATTGATAATAAAATAAGTTGTTTCTTCTTATATAAATCAATGCCAAGCGTTTTTGCACGATCGAGAAAACTTGGAGACCAGTCTGTATTTTGAAGCCAATCAAAGACAAATGCTTCATAAGACCGGTGCTCAAGTTCTAGTTGTTCTAAAAAGTAGTTTTCATGAATTAATAATTCGGTCATCTTACGTAATATTTCTCCGTATTGTGAAATATTTTCAGGTTCTCCTGTAATTCCAATGACACCGATTACTTCGTCATGGAATAGTAAAGGAAGGTTCATCCCGGCTTTTACACCTTGCAGTCGTCGTTCATCGTCTTTTGTAATAATGACAGTTTTCTTTTGTTTCGCACAGCGGAGTGCACCTTCATGAAATTGACCGATTCTTTCCGCATCTGTACTTGCGATAATAACGCCTTGTATATTAATAATAATAATGTTTTCAGTAATTAATCTGCGTACTTCACGTACAATTTTATTCGCTAAATCAGGAAAAAGCATAATTTACACACCTCAAATTCTATTTGTTGTACATTATATATGTAAGTTTATCCCGCATTAATGGGCAGTAAGACCCCCACCTCAAAATTCAGCGAAAGCAAAGAAGTTAGATGGGGGATCAACTGCCCATAAAAGCCCGATTGGTTCAACTAATAATCAGTGGGGGATGAAGAAAACCCCCACTGATTAAAGTTTCACTTTATTAATAAAGGAAGATTTCACATTTTCCACACATTTATTTGTTATTTTACAATTATAACGAAATCATCCGAAGATGGAGGGAATCTTTTGAGAAAGTATGTTTTTCTTCTCTGTTTTTTATTTCTATTAGTAGGGTGTCAAGGAAGTTCGTATACACCGATTGCTAAAGATAAAAGTGTTATTATAACAACGAATATAAAGGAAGGTAGTATTAGTTTTATTGATAAAAAAACAAAGAAGCTATTAACAACATGGGAATTAAATGAGCCGATTGCGGGGGTTACGCTACTTCCAAATGGCGAGGAAATACTTGTTTATGGTAAGCAATTAGAATATATGTATGTATATTCACTAGCAGAAGGAAGAAAAGTGGACAAGTATAAGACTGGAAAAGGAATTGCTAATGTTATCGCATCAGATGATGGAAAACAATTATTTGCTGCCGATCAAAATGAACAAAAGGTAAGGTTCTTTACGGTAAAAGGAAAAGAGACAGGAAGTGTTTCAACAGGAAAAGGGCCGATAACGATGGTAGAGCATTATAACCAGTTATCTGTACTCAACTTTTATGATACGAAACTAACGACCATTGATACAAAGAAAAAAGAAGTGATACAGTCCTTTATGATTCCGCCAGCATCAACAGGAGCGACGGTTAGTGCTGATGGGAAAGAAATATGGATTGGTGGACATGGTGATGGAAGTCAAGTGAATGAGAAAGTATTAGTGTATTCTTTACAAAGCGGAGAGATGATGCGTTCTTTACATGCTCCGTTTATGCCTGTGAATATAACAAAGGATGATAAGTATGTATATGCGCTAAGTCACGGTTCAAATACGCTTAGAAAGTTTGATGCAAGTACGTATCAAGAGGTAGGATTTGCAGAAGTAGGATCTAATCCATTTGCATTTTTGAAAAGCGGGGCAGAAGGATATGTAGCTAGTTATGATAGCGATGAAGTATGCGTAATGGATATGAAGAATATGAAAATAAAACAAACAATTAAAGTCGGAAAAGGACCGTTTCAACTCATAGAGAGAGAAGGGGAAGGACAATGAGTAAATATAACGTGCTAGTCGTAGATGACGAAAGTGATATGAGGCAACTTGTCGGAATGTACTTAGATAACTTCGGATACGAGTGGGGAGAAGCTGAAAATGGAAAAGAGGCACTCCGAAAATTAGAGACGGATCATTACGATTTCGTTGTACTAGATATTATGATGCCTGAGATGGATGGGCTTTCAGTTTGTAAAGAGATTCGAAAAACGTCGGATGTACCTATTATATTTTTAACAGCAAAAGGTGAAGAGTGGAATAGGGTGAACGGCTTACGTATGGGAGCAGATGATTATATTGTAAAGCCATTTAGTCCCGGGGAACTAATTGCTCGTATGGAAGCTGTTTTAAGACGATATACAAAGCAAGAACAGCAAGAAGAGATTCAATTTGGACCGATTCTTATTAATGAAAAAAGTAGGAGGGTCGAGACGAATGGTGAGACGATTCCTCTTACGGTAAAAGAGTTCGATTTACTATATTTTCTTTGCCAACATAATGGACAAGTATTTAGCCGGGAACAATTGCTTGAAAAGGTGTGGGGATATGATTATGCAGGAAGTACAAGAACGGTAGATACGCATGTGAAAACGATGCGTCTAAAGCTAGGAGAAAGTGGAAACTACATTCAAACCGTTTGGGGTGTAGGTTATAAATTTGAGGTGTAACGTATGTTTACGATGGTACAAAAGCTTTGGCTTACAGTAGTATGTGCAGTATGTGTAACAGTTTCCTTTCTTTATTTTGTATCTTTATACTCATATGAAAAGTTATACGTTGATAATTTAAAAGATTCATTAGTAATGGAAGGGAAACGTCTTGCCACGCAATATGATAAGAGCGAAGGAGTATCCACTTTTGAAGAGAAAGTAAGGGCATATGATCAAATATCTAGTTCAGATGTCCTTTTCGTATACAATCCGCGTGATTTAAGCGCATGTTTGCCTTTTGATGTTCACCATCATTCTCTTATAAGTGAAGGGGATAGACAGGCACTATTAGATGGAAAAACTGTGACAAAGATAGGGTATGAAGAACATTTTGATCGTAATATTATGGGTGTTGTCATCCCTGTTTTAGATAATAAAAAATTAGTTGGTATTGTATACTCTTATATTCCTTTAAAAAGTATAAAAGACTTAATATTTGATATGGGTCTTATTTTAGCGCCGTTAGCACTTGCAATGATTTTAATTACAATATGGATTGGTAGAAAAATTATTATCGCCATTACGAGACCGCTTTCGCAAATGGAACGAGTTGCAAATCATTTGGCTACTGGAGATTTCTCAGAGCGGATTACAATTTCTTCAGAAGATGAAATTGGACGATTGGGAAAAGCCTTTAATAAAATGGCAAATTCCTTAGAAACAGAAGATGTAAAGCGTAAGGAATTTTTAGCTAATGTTTCGCATGAACTTAGAACACCGCTTAGTTATATTAAAGGATATAGTGAAGCTATTTTAGACGGTGTAGCGAAGGGGCCGCAGCAGGAAAAAGTAACGCAACTTATTCATAAAGAAGCAGGTCGCATGCAGCGCCTCGTTCATGATTTATTAGATCTAGCGCAGCTAGAAGGTGAACACTTTCCCCTAAAGAAACAACCTATCGTTTTTTCACAGCTTATTGAAGATGTACTAAATACGTACGAGTTACAGTTTGTAGAAAAAAACCTTCGTATTTCAACGAATTTAAATCCTGAAATTATCGTAATGATTGATGAGGATCGTATGCAACAAGTACTTCATAATGTGTTAGATAATGCGATACGTTATACAAATCAAAACGGGGATATCATAATAACATTAAAGCAAATCGATGATTATTGTGAATTGCACATAAAAGATACAGGAATAGGTATTGATAGAGAGCATTTAGAAAATCTGGGGGAACGCTTTTACCGAGTAGATAAAGCGAGAAGTCGTCAACACGGTGGAACAGGTTTAGGTCTTGCAATTGTAAGGCAAATTGTTCATATACATGACGGTGAGTGGAGAATAGAAAGTGAAAAAGGTAAGGGCACGACAGTTAGTATTAAATTAAAAGCACAAGATGAGGAGAGCATATTCTAACTTTTGGAATATGCTCTTCATATTGAAGGTAAATAGTTACGCGTAAATGTATTAATTAATATCAAACAAATATCAAAAATTTGACTATTTTATGAACAAAACATTTGTACTTCTTACTAATTCGTTCTAAAATAGTTATGGATGCTAAGTTCTTATAAAACGTTACAATTGTTGTTTGGAAGATACTGAGGTGATTTAACTGGAGTACAAATCTATTAAACCGAAAAAAATTTACGAAGAAGTATCTGAAGCTATTTTAACAATGATTAAAAATGGTACGTTAAAACCTGGTGACAAACTACTTCCTGTTCATCAATTAGCTGAGCAGTTTCAAGTTGGCAGATCTGCTGTTCGTGAAGCGCTAAGTGCGCTAAGAGCAATGGGCTTAATTGAAATGAAACAAGGAGAAGGTACATATGTAAGGAATTTCGATCCTTCTTCATTAACAAAATCACTAAATAACAAGTTATTAATGAAGAAAGAGGATATTTTGAATTTATTAGAAGTACGGAAGGTGCTCGAAGTGGGGGCAGTTCGAGCGGCAGCGGCAAAACGTACGGAAGCTAATTTGCAAAATATGAAGCAGTGGTTAGATGAAATGGCAAAGAGCATTGGAGATGAGAAGGCTGGCGAAAAAGCAGACTTTCATTTTCATATGGGAATTGCAGAATCTTCGCATAATAATATCTTGCTTGAGCTCATGAATCATGTTTCAGAGATGATTGCTGAAACGATTGGTGAATCAAGACGCATTATTTTATATGGTGAACAAACAACATCAGAACGACTTTTAGAAGAGCATCAATCTATATATGATGCGGTGTTAAAGCAAGATGTGGAATTAGCGCAGCAAGCGATGCTAGATCATTTAACAAATGTAGAACATATTGTCACAGGTAAAAGCGATATAAATTCGTAATTTAATCTTTTAAAAATCTAATTTTCTGATAAAATAGAGAGAGATTAAGTAAGCGTTTTCTTTAGAAGGGGGAGAGGATAGGCCATGGTTGAGCCTACTTCTTCTAATCTTAGTCATCTGATGACCATATGATTTTTGGCGGAGTTGTAATGAGGGGGAATTATAGTTATGAGAGTTACTTTATTTGTTACTTGTTTAGTCGATATGTTTGAAACAAACGTCGGTAAAGCAACAGTTGAAGTATTGGAGCGTTTAGGTTGTGAAATTGAATTTCCAGAAGCACAAGTTTGTTGTGGTCAGCCTGCTTATAATAGCGGCCATGTAGAAGCAGCAAAAGAAGCGATGAAACATATGATTGAAACTTTCGAAGATGCAGAATATATCGTTACGCCATCTGGATCTTGTGCGACAATGTTTCATGAGTATCCGCATGTTTTTAAAGATGATCCGAAGTGGGCTAAACGTGCACAAAAGGTTGCTGATAAAACATATGAATTTACACAATTTATTGTAGATGTTTTAAAAGTTACAGATGTTGGTGCAAGTTTACCAGGGATAGCTACTATTCATAAATCTTGTCATATGACACGCCTGCTTGGAGTAAAAGAGGCACCAGGAATTTTATTATCAAGCGTAAAAGGATTAATTGTGAGAGAACTGCCGAACGTGCAAAATTGTTGTGGGTTTGGGGGAACGTTTTCAGTTAAGATGACTCCAATTTCTGAGCAAATGGTAGATGAAAAAGTAGATAGTGTAATGGAAACAGGTGCTGATTATTTAATCGGTGCAGATTGTGGGTGTTTGTTAAACATTGGCGGACGTATTGAGCGTTTAGGAAAAGAAGTAAAAGTAATGCATATTGCTGAGGTCTTGAATAGTCGCTCATGAAGGGGGAACATAAGCTATGTCTATGAAAATCAGTGAGAAAAAATTTAATGATCGCGTTGGCGATGGAATTCAAGATTCGTTTATGCGCGGAGCGGTATCTTCTGCACAAACGCGTTTATATACAAATCGATTAAAAGCAGCTGACGAGTTGGGAAACTGGGAAGAGTGGCGTGAACTAGGTGAACAAATTCGTCAACATACGTTAGAAAATCTTGATTATTATTTAATGCAGTTAAGTGAAAATGTATCAAAAAGAGGCGGTCACGTTTACTTTGCGAAAACGAAAGAGGATGCAGCAAAGTATATTCAAGACGTTGCAAAAAAGAAACAAGCGAAGAAAGTTGTAAAATCAAAATCAATGGTAACTGAAGAAATTAGTATGAATCATGCCCTTGAAGAGATTGGTTGTGAAGTGTTAGAGAGTGACTTAGGGGAGTATATCTTGCAAGTAGATAACGATCCACCATCACATATTATTGCGCCTGCACTTCATAAAAACAGAACGCAAATTCGTGATGTATTTAAAGAAAAACTTGGATATGAAAATTCTGATGATCCATACGAAATGACAAAGTTTGTTCGTAAACAACTTCGTGAGAAATTTATGGATGCAGAAATTGGTGTGACAGGTTGTAACTTCGCTGTTGCAAATACTGGCTCTCTTTGTTTAGTGACGAACGAAGGTAATGCCGATCTTGTCATGTCGATTCCGAAAACACAAATTGCAGTAATGGGTATGGAACGTATGGTTCCGACAATGGAAGAATTAGATGTTTTAGTTGGTTTACTATGTCGTAGTGCGGTAGGTCAAAAATTAACAAGTTATGTAACAGTAGCAGGACCAATTCAAGAGGAAGAGGTAGATGGACCAGAAGAGTTTCATTTAGTCGTTGTTGATAATGGCCGCTCTCAAATTCTTGGATCGGAATTCCGTTCAATATTGCAATGTATTCGTTGTGCCGCTTGTGTTAACGTATGTCCCGTATATCGTCACGTTGGTGGACATTCGTATGGATCTATTTATTCAGGACCAATCGGTGCGGTATTAACACCACTTTTAGGTGGGTATGACGATTACAAAGAGCTTCCTTATGCATCTAGTTTATGCGGAGCATGTACAGAAGCTTGTCCAGTAAAAATTCCATTACATGATTTATTATTAAAACATCGTCAAGTCATCGTTGAGCAAGAAGGTCGTGCCCCACTTGCAGAAAAATTAGCAATGAAAATGTTTAGTATGGGTGCTTCTTCAGCAGCTTTGTATAAAATGGGATCGAAAATGGCACCGGCAGCAATGAGTCCATTTACATCTGGTAACCGTGTATCAAAAGGTGTTGGACCACTTAAAAACTGGACGGATATTCGTGAATTCCCAGCTCCAAGTAAAGAACGATTCCGTGATTGGTATAAAGATCATAAGAAAGGCGGGGACAAATAATGACAGGATTAATTCAAAACCGTGAGTCCTTTCTAGATAATATCGCAAAAGAACTTGGGCGCGCGCGTAAAACAGAAGGCGTAGAACGTCCGGCATGGAAAAGTAATGTGAATGTAGAAACGTTAAAAGATTATTCACAAGAAGAATTGTTAGAAGTATTTAAAAAGCAATGTACAAACATTCATACAACTGTTGTGGAAACGACAAACGACCGCTTACGTGAAGATATTCAAAAAGTAATCGTTGAAAACGGCGGAGGACCTATTATATTATCAGCAGATGAACGTTTTGATTCCTATGGATTGACTTCTTTATTTAAAGAAGAGCTTCCAAAGCAAAATGTTGAGGTAAATGTATGGGATCCTGAGAAAAAAGAAGAGAATATGCGTATAGCGGAAAAAGCGAATATCGGTATTGCATTTAGTGATTATACTTTAGCTGAATCTGGTACGATTGTTGTACAAAGTCATAAAGGACAAGGGCGTTCTTTACACTTTTTACCGACTGTATACTTTGCAATTATTCCACGTGAAACACTTGTACCGCGTATTACACAAGCAGTTCAACATATGAACTCACGTGTGGAAAAAGGTGAAGCAGTCGCATCTTGCATTAACTTTATTACAGGACCAAGTAACTCTGCGGATATTGAAATGAATCTTGTTGTCGGAGTACACGGGCCATTAAAAGCAGTATATTTCATCGTATAAAATAGGGGAAAGCAGGCCGGAAAACGGCCTGCTTTTTTAATAGAATAAAGATAATATGAAGTAGAAGTTCTCTCCTTTTTTTGTTATGTTCTTTTGGAAAGGAGAGGAAGGGATGTTCACTTATTTATATGCATTGTTAATAGGTATGGTGTTTGGTTCTTTTTTTATGGTGATTGCGATGAGAGTCCCAGTAGGGAAATCTATTATTACACCGCGTTCGTACTGTCATTACTGCAAGTATACGTTACAGCCGAAAGAACTTATTCCAATCATTTCATTTTGTATACAAAAAGGGCGTTGTACGAATTGTAAAAGGAAAATCTCAAGTTTGTACATAGTATTTGAATTTGTTACAGGCAGTTTATTTTTTCTTACTGTATATGTAATTGGAATGGAACGAGAGCTCATCATCATTTTATCGCTTTTTTCGTTACTTCTAATTATTTCAGTTACAGATTTAGTATATATGCTAATACCTAATCGTATTTTAATTTGGTTTGCACTTTTGCTTATTTTAGAATGTATTTTTGTACCGTTAGTTACTTGGATAGATAGTTTAGCTGGCAGTGGAACTATATTCATTTTGTTATATTGCATGCAAAAGATTTATCCAGATGGTCTTGGCGGAGGTGATGTAAAATTACTTTCGTTACTCGGATGTATAGTCGGAGTGAAAGGGGTTTTTATAACTTTATTTTTAGCATCTTGCTTTAGTCTTTGTTTTTTCGGAATAGGTATAGCGCTAAAGCGTATAAAAATAAGAACTCCAATTCCGTTTGGACCTTTTATTAGCCTTGGAGCAATATGTTATGTGTTGGTCACATATGCAAAATAGAGAGGAGATAGAAAATGAATGTATATATGGATGATCAAAGAAGTTGCCCATACGGATATGTTTTGGCAACTACAGTAGAATCTGCCTTGCAAATTGTTAGGGACAATGAGGTGAATATTATTTCCCTCGATTATAATATGGGATGGCGACAAAAAAGTGGGTTAGATTTCGTAGAAGCTTTCTGCAACGAAGGTTTATATGTTAATGAAATTCACCTTCATACAAATGATGTCATCGGTATGCATCAGATGAAAAAGAGCATAGAGAGAGGGAAGGAAAACGGGGAAATTAATCCTTATATTGCCTTGAAATATGTAGGGAGTTAAAAACTCCAAAGTGAAACTTTGGAGTTTTTAATGTTTCATATGTGCTTGTAAAGGAATAATTTCCTCTGTTTGAGCTCCAACTAATTGAGTTTTCTCTTGTTCAACAACAGGTGCTTTCTTTGTTAAGTAATGATATACCATACCGACAAATACGGATCCGCCAATAATGTTACCGATTGTAACTGGAATTAAGTTATGAATAGCGCCCGCAAAAGAAATTGTCTCAGGATGTGGTGATACTAAAGATAAAGCAAACAGTGATAAGTTAGCAATGCTATGCTCATAACCAGATAAAAAGAAAGTGAAAACGAGCATCATCATCATTAATATTTTGGCTGTGTCACCTTTCACTTGAGAAGGTAAGAAGCAGGCAAGACATACGAGCCAGTTACATAAAATCGCTTTAAAGAATAATTGCATTGTAGGTGTATTCATCTTTCCTTCAACAACTTTATTCATTAAATGACTGTGATCAATTGCTTCGAAAATTCCAGTTGCGTAAAATAGTAAGGCAAAGAATAAAGCGCCAGCTAAGTTACCTGCATAACAAGCAACCCAGTTGCGAAGTGTATCAGAAATCGTTGTTTCTTTTCTTAAAGTTGCCACTGTGAAGTACATCGTATTGCCAGTAAATAATTCAGCGCCGCCATATATAATAAGTACGAGAGCAATTCCGAAAAACATGGAGGAAGCTAAATATGTTGCTGGTGAATCTGCAATATGAAAAAAGTTACCTAATTTAAAACATAGTACAATAATAAAACCGATATAAATGCCCGCAAGTGCAGCACGAATGAAATATTGCATTGGATTTATATCTAGCATTTGTTTTTTGCTCTTAGCCAGTTTTACAACGTAATCTAATCCTTGTTCTAGCATGAGTAATACGCTCCTTTAATACATCGTCTATAAATACTCCTTATATGAATAAGGTACATGGATTTGTTCATAGTTTCAATAAGTTTGTGCAATATTTCACAAAAAGGACATACATCTAGAAGGGAAGCGTTTACAAAAGGTAGTATAATGGAATTTTTTCTAAAAATAGAGAGGGGGATTGAAACGAGAAAAAAGAAAAAGCGCTGTAATTACAGCGCTTTTTCGTCTAAATTCTTTTCTACTTTTACTTCTACTTCTTTCGAGAAGAACCAACCGCCAACTGCGATTCCAACTAATACAATCCAGAAAGTAAGTTTCCACGGAGTAGATGTTGGGAATGAATGCGGAATTACATTTAATGCAGGGTGTGCTAATGTATAAACTGCTAATTTCACACCAACCCAACCTACAATTAAGAATGCTGCAGTTTCAAGTCCTGGTTTACGTTTTAAAATTTGTACGAAAGCAGTTGCTGCAAATCGCATAATGATTAATCCGATAAGTCCACCTACAAAGATAACAATGAATTGTCCAGTATCAAGACTACCGATTGTACCTAATCCTGTTTTCGGTAAAGTCATTGCTAATGCAACAGCAGCTAAAATTGAATCAACTGCGAAGGCGATATCAGCAACCTCGACTTTAAATACAGTCCACCAAAAGTTCTCTTGTTTTTTCTTTGCTTCTTTTTCTTCTGTTTCTTCATCTGAATTCTTTTTAACATACGTTTTAAATAAGTGATTACCAGCGATAAACATAAGGTAAATTGCACCGATTGCTTGCACTTGCCATACATCGACTAGGAACGAAATCATAAATAGTGATCCGAATCGGAAAACGAACGCTCCTGCTAATCCATAAAATAGTGCTTTCTTTCGTTTTTCTTCTGGTAAATGTTTTACCATAATTGCGAGAACGAGAGCGTTATCAGCCGCTAAAATCCCCTCTAGTGCAATTAGGATGAGTAATACCCAACCATACTCCAATAATAATGATACATCCATGTAAATTCTCCTCTCATTTCTATAAAGTCTAAACAAGTGAAGAAGTTCCCCACTGTTTAGTTTCCCCATACTCCTACGCATCAACGGTGGAGGAAATTTGAAAACAAAAAAGACCTCTGCCGTTGATAGGCAAAGGTCTTGCTAGACATATGTAATGAAAATGCCAACAAAGCCGGAAGAACTAAGTTCTACGTAATGACGACTTTGTTTCCAAGAAATAGTTCTTGGACGCTACTCCCCTTTGGAGATATGCTATTGTACTCTCATTATATGGATAATTTATACGGTTGTCAACCTGTTAAAATATCTTCGTTTGGATATTTTATTTTTCTTTGTTTTTTACGTGCAAATGAAAAGGCTAATGTTAAAGGCCCCATCTTTCCAAAAAACATCATAAAGATAATAATTGTTTTGCCGATGATTGTTAAGTGTGGTGTCAAATTCATGCTAAGGCCGACAGTTCCAAATGCTGAAAATACTTCAAAAGCACTCATTAATAAAGGAACCTTCTCAGTGATGCTTAAAATTAAAATGGAAAGAAAAATAAACGAAATTGAAATAATAGTAATCGTTAATGATTTGACAATGAGCGTATCTTTAATGGATTTTTTAAACACGACAATATCATCTTGTTCTTGCAAAAATTTAAATACGCCGAAAAACATAATTAAAAAAGTTGTTAATTTAATCCCACCACCAGTAGAAGCACTGCCAGCACCAATAAACATAAGAAGCATCATTAATAAAAGTGATGGTTTAGATAGAGCGGCAATATCCACTGTATTAAACCCAGCTGTACGAGTCGAGATTGCTTGAAAATAAGCAGCCATACCTTCTTCAAATGGTGTAAATCCTCTCATAGAAAGAGAATTATGGAACTCGAATATAAAAATAAAAGCTGTAGCAATAATATTGATGATTAGAGTAGAAGAGAGCATAAGCTTTGAGTGTAAAGTAAGGTTTTTAAAGTTTTTCTTTCTTTTTATATCTACGATAACCGTAAAACCAATCCCACCTAAAATAATGAGGGAAGAAATAACGAGATTGACGAGAATGCTATGGGAGTGCGGCATTAAATTATCGCTCCACACAGAAAACCCAGCATTGTTAAAGGCTGAGATAGAATGAAAAAAGCTATAATATATACCTTTGGCAACCCCGTATTTTGGTACCCATTCAAAAGAGAGAAGTAAAGTAGCGATACATTCTACAGTAAAAGAAAATAAAAATAACGCTTTTGCAAGACGAATGATTCCGCCGACATTTGTTTGGTTTAATGCTTGTTGTAATAAAATCCGGTTTTGAAGGCCGATTTTTCTGCCGAGCATAATTGCAATTAAAACAGCAAAGCTCATAATGCCAAGCCCGCCAACTTGTATAAGTGTTAAAATGACACATTGGCCAAATAAGGTAAATACTTTACCAGTGTCCACAACACCAAGCCCTGTAACCGTACAAGCAGAAACCGTTGTAAATAAAGCATCGAGCCATGAAATAGACGTTGTTGTAGCAATTGGCAATTTCAATAGGCATGTACCGATAATTGATAGCATAATAAAAGATACAGTAAGAACACGGGGAGGGCTCATGCTAATGTTAATCCGTTTCATTTCACATATCGTTCCTTTCGATTTGCTCTTACTAGTATGTGAAGAAGCACTATTATGTATGTTAAAAAAGAAAGAGGCAGAGAATATCTGCCTCTAAGCCATAGGTTATATAGTTATCCGCGTAATTGTTGTTGAGCTAAAGCAACAAGACGTTTCGTTACTTCACCGCCAACTGATCCGTTAGAACGAGATGCTGTATTAGATCCTAAGCTTACACCGAATTCTTGTGCGATTTCATATTTGAATTGTTCAAGTGCTTGCTCTGCACCCGGAACTAGTAATTTGTTTGTTTTCACCATGTTGATACACATCCTTAAAGAGTAATCCAGTTTAGCTAAGTGCTATCTGGTAATGTTATTTTATGTGTAAACGACGTACTCATACACGGAAGTAAACGGTGTGATTAGAAGTTCTTGGATAGAAAAAAGAGTAGCAAATTTGCTACTCTTTTTTCAGTATTGTCGCTGTACCTTCTACGACAATATCATCAGATTGATTATATATGTTTGTTTGCAATGTGATAATTTTTTTATCGTCCCGTTTTTTAATAACTTCTGCCACAACGCGAAGTGTATCACCGATTTTGACAGGAGCACGGAATGAAACGTTTTGTGATAAATAAATCGTATTTTTGCCAGGAAGTTTCGTTCCAAGAATGGTAGAAATAAAACTTGAAACGAGCATGCCATGGGCAATACGTTCTTTGAACATTGTCGTTTTTGCAAAAGAGTCTAGAATGTGAATAGGATTTACATCTCCAGTCAATTTTGCAAAATTGATAACGTCCTCATCCGTAATTTTTTTTGTAAGTGATGCTTGATCACCGACTTGAATCTCATCGTAACGAAGCTCCGGAACAGTTTGTGCTTCTTGAAATGGATTCATTTTGTCCTCCTTCTTTTCCATATCGAAAAATGTAAGCCATCTTGATGTAGTAGGAGGAAGAAAGAGTTTTGTTTGTGCTGCAGTTAGTTGCCACATTTTTCTTATTTGATGGAAGTAAATAGATTTTTTGAGTTTTCCTCGAACTGCTTTGCGAGTTCTAGTTGTTTGGACTTGAACTCTCCCAAAAAAACTTCTAACTGTTTTTGAACCTCTTCACGTTGCGACTGTTGTTGTTCGATAAAGTGTTTTGTTGTTTCTTCAAATTGGCCGCTAGTTTGAGTAAGAATAGACAAAGATGTTTTCGTAGGCGAAACAGTAAGTTGGTGCATTTGATTAGAAAGCTCATTCCACTTTTCTTGCCACTCGTTAATTTGATCATTTAAGGAGTTTCCAGTTAATTGCTTCACATAGTCTGTATATTGGTTATTGAACTGAGCAGTGAATTGGTGTAGTTCTTTTTCTAGTTCATCTACTCCTGATGTTAATTTATGCAAAGCGTCTTGTTGTTGTTTTAACGTTTCTAAAGTAAGTTGCTCTAATTGTTTCCCAGCTGAAGAGAAGAGGGAAAGAGATTGAGACCAGTTTTTCCAAAATGCATCGACTAATTCGTATGGCTTAGTTTCCATTGTTTGACCTCCAAATGTTTTTTTGCATATTGTGAACGCAGATTACTCTGCTGTACCACCAGGTGAAGATGAAGAATCCTTTTCATCCTTTTCTGGAGAAGTAGAAAATGGAAAGAATGCATTGGTGTATAACGTGAAAAACGTCCGCAACATATTTTGATAATGTTCAAAAGAAGTCGCACATGTTGTTAAATATTGCTCTCCATATTCTGTTAAAGAATAAATTCGTTTCGCTGGCCCGCCTTCGCTTGTATCCCAAGTAGAAGAAATAAGATTTTCTTTTTCTAATTTGCGTAGTGTCCTATACACATTACCTTGGTCAACAGAAGAAAAGCCGATGTCCATTAGCATTTGAATAAGTTTGTAACCATGAAGACTCCAGTCTTTTAGACAGAGAAGTAAGAAAGGAACTAAGAAGTTTTTTGGCATGGAGTTTGGTTGTTTCGCTTGGTTTTTTTCCAAACTTTCTGGGTGTTCTGGTTCATTATGTAGCATGATTGTGCATCACCTCATGAATCAGTTAGATGGAATTTTTTGCTTATAAGTGCAATTTACACCTATCTGTTTTTAATGTCAATACATTTGTTAGAAAATAAAGAAAAATAAAATATATACTTGAAGTTTTATTCGGAATATTAGAAAATAGTGAATAGGTTGAATTGTTTCAAAAAAAGAAAAAGGGAGTGTAGTCGAAGTGATTGATCAAAAATTCGATCCATTGCAAGCATGGAAAAATGCTTATGAACAAACCGAAACATTTTGGGGAAAAGCGCTCAATGAAACAATTAAAACAGAAGAATATTCTGCTTGGATGGGCAGCGTTCTAGATTTGAATTTGTTTTATCAAAAAGCATTAAATGATACGACAAAAAATTATTTAGAACAGGTGAATGTGCCGACGAGAGAGGATATCGCTAGAGTAGCTACGCTTGTTATTAACTTAGAAAATAAAGTTGATAATATCGAGGAAATTCTAGAAGAGAAAGTGGATTCATTAGGACAAGCTCCTACATTAAAGCGTGATGTTACGAAAGTAAAACAAGATATGCGCACGTTAGAAACGAAAGTTGATCAAATTTTAGAATTGCTAGAAAAGCAAAATGCAGTACTAGCTAAACTACAAGTACCTGTAAAAGAAGAAGTAAAGCCTGTAGTAAATAAGCCAGAAAATAAAAAATGATAATCGCGTTTGTTTATAACGTGTAAAAGAGAGAGGGAGAATCTCTTTTCATGTATAAACAACGAAACATAATTAATATATGGACTCAATTAGTATGAGTACCAAAATGATTCATAACAATCGTTCACAAATTCATTTAAGGGGGAAAAGAAATGGTTCAATTAAATGGCAAAGTAGCAATCGTAACAGGTGGGGCAAAAGGAATTGGAAAAGCAATTACAGTAGCATTAGCAGAAGAGGGAGCAAAAGTAGTTATTAACTATAACAGCAGTAAAGAAGCAGCTGAAAACTTAGTAAATGAATTAGGAAAAGAAGGACATGACGTTTATGCAGTTCAAGCGGATGTTTCTAAAGTAGAAGATGCAAACAGACTTGTAGAAGAAGCTGTGAATCATTTTGGTAAAGTTGATATTCTTGTTAATAATGCTGGTATTACAAGAGATCGTACATTCAAAAAATTAAATCGTGAAGATTGGGAGCGCGTAATTGACGTGAACTTAAGCAGTGTATTTAATACGACAAGTGCGGTACTTCCATACATATCGGAAGCAGAAGAAGGAAGAATCATTAGTATTTCTTCTATTATTGGCCAAGCTGGTGGATTTGGACAAACAAACTACTCAGCAGCAAAAGCAGGTATGCTAGGATTTACAAAATCATTAGCGTTAGAACTTGCAAGAACAAATGTAACTGTAAACGCAATTTGCCCAGGATTTATTGATACTGAAATGGTAGCAGAAGTACCAGAAGAAGTGCGTCAAAAAATCGTTGCGAAAATCCCGAAAAAACGTTTTGGTCAAGCTGATGAAATTGCAAAAGGTGTAGTATATCTATGCCGTGACGGTGCGTATATCACAGGTCAGCAATTAAACATTAACGGCGGATTATACATGTAATGAAGTAAGAAAAAAGTGCATATCCATAGCAGGAATGCACTTCTTTTTTTAGAAAGAAATTGACCAAAAAGGAGATAGAAAAAATGACTACATTCGTAACAGAATGGGAAAAGCAATTGGAGTTGTACCCAGAAGAATATCGTAAAGCATATCGCCGTGTGAAAAGAGCGAGCGAAGTTTTATTACGCGAACCAGAACCACAAGTTGGTTTAACACCGAAAGAGGTTATTTGGACGAAGAATAAAACGAAGCTGTATCGTTACATTCCAAAACAAGAAAAAACACAGAGAGTTCCAATCTTATTAATATACGCTCTTATTAATAAACCGTATATTATGGATTTAACTCCAGGTAATAGTTTAGTGGAATATTTAGTAGATCGTGGTTTTGATGTGTATATGCTTGATTGGGGCACATTCGGTTTAGAAGATAGTCATTTGAAATTTGATGATTTCGTGTTCGATTATATTGCAAAAGCAGTGAAAAAAGTAATGAGAACTGCAAAATCGGACGAGATTTCTTTACTTGGTTATTGCATGGGTGGAACGTTAACATCTATTTATGCAGCGCTTCATCCGGACATGCCAATTCGAAACTTGATTTTTATGACAAGTCCTTTTGATTTCTCTGAAACAGGGTTATACGGTCCTTTATTAGATGAGAAATATTTCAATTTAGATAAAGCAGTTGATACATTTGGAAATATTCCACCAGAAATGATTGATTTCGGAAATAAGATGTTAAAACCAATTACAAACTTTGTCGGTCCATATGTTGCTTTAGTCGATCGTTCAGAAAATGAGCGCTTCGTCGAAAGTTGGAAATTAGTTCAAAAGTGGGTAGGCGATGGTATTCCGTTCCCAGGTGAATCGTATAGACAATGGATTCGTGATTTTTATCAAAATAATAAATTAGTGAAGGGTGAACTCGTTATTCGCGGACAAAAGGTAGACCTTGCAAATATTAAGGCGAATGTCTTAAATATTTCTGCGAAGCGTGATCATATCGCTCTGCCATGTCAAGTAGAAGCTTTACTTGATCATATTTCTAGCACAGATAAAGAGTATGTATGTTTACCGACAGGACATATGTCTATTGTGTATGGTGGAACGGCTGTAAAGCAAACATATCCGACGGTTGGAAATTGGCTTGAAGAGCGTTCTAATTAAAGAGAAAAAATCCAACTAGCGTATGTTAGTTGGATTTTTTTATGGAAAATGACGAAACATAGAAAGGAGAAAATTATATGGTAGGAGTATAATTATGAAGCTTATGACTGGTAAGTTGTTTTGGAATTCTGGAGTTTCTGTACCTTGTTATCCAACGTTAGAAAATGATATGATATGTGATGTGCTCGTAATTGGAAGTGGAGAAGCGGGTGCTCATATAGCGTATTCGTTAGCTAAAATTGGAATGCGTGTTATACTCATTGAAAAAAGAGCAATTGCATGTGGTAGCACAGCTGCAAATACAGGATTATTACAATTTGTTCATGATAAATCGTTAACCTCTCTTATTCATACATTTGGTGAAGAGAAAGGGGTACGAGCATATAGACTTTGTTATGAAGCGCTGCAAACAATGGAGAAGGTTGTGCCAACTCTCGATATTGATCCCCATTTTATTCCGCGAAATAGTTTGTATTATGCAAGTAGAGATGAAGATGTTTCATTTTTACAAGAAGAACATAATACGTTACGCCATTATGGATTTCCGGTTGAATATTTTACAGAGTCTGATATTAAGAAACGTTATTCATTTGCAAAACAAGCAGCGTTATATACAAGCGGTGATGCAGAAGTGAATCCGTATTTATTAGCGCATAGTCTTTTGCATAAAGCGAAACAAATGGGCGCTACTATATACGAACATACAGAGGCATTACATATTAAACAAATCCAAAATGATTTAATTTGTTACACGAATACAGGAAATAAAATAGTAGCAAAGAATATTATTATGGCGACAGGTTATGAAGCAATTTTTGGAAAGAAAGAAAAAAATACAACTGTAGAAACGTCTTATGCCGTTGTGACAAATAAGATAGATTATTTTGAAGGCTGGCATGAGCAATCGTTAATTTGGGAAACAGCACGTCCGTATTTGTATAGTCGAACGTATCAAAACCGCATTGTTATAGGCGGATTAGATGAGGCGCTGAAAATTCAAAAAATCGGCGATACGAAATTATTGCATAAGCGTGATCTTCTTATTAACATTGTAAAAGAAATGTTCCCGCAGTATAAAAATATACGGGCAGAGTACTATTGGGCAGCAGCATTTGGTGGCAGTCATGACGGTCTTCCTATTTTAAAAGAAGATAAAAAAATACATAATTTATATTACGCACTGCCGTATGGGGGAAATGGAACTGTATACGGAATGGTATTTGCGAAACTATTTCAGCAGTTATTTACAAATGAAGAAAGTGATGATTTTTCTTTATTTAATCGATAGAAAAAAGGTAGCGAAGTGATGGAATGAGAGATATAAAAAAGTTTTTACAAAAGTTACGTCCCGTACAACTTATCGTTGTATTTTATTTACTAGCAGTAGTCGTATCGGTAATTTTGCTTAGTTTACCATTTGTTACGAAGCCTGAAGTGAAATGGACATTTATCGATGCACTATTTACATCTGTTAGTGCGGTAAGTGTTACGGGACTGTCTGTTGTTACGATTTCAGATACGTTTACAACGGCAGGAATTATTGTTTTAGCCCTTATTTTACAATTAGGCGGATTAGGAATTATGGCGCTTGGTACATTCGTCTGGATTATAACGGGGAAAAAGATTGGTTTGCAAAGAAGAAGATTAATTATGGCAGACCATAACCAAGGGAATTTATCGGGCCTTGTAGAATTGATGCGTTCTATTTTAATTGTAATTATTTCGATAGAACTCATTGGAGCAATACTGTTAGGTACAAGATTCTTACTATATTTCCCGACTTGGCAAGAAGCTTATTTTCACGGTTTCTTTGCCGCTGTGAGCGCAACAACGAACGGAGGATTTGATTTAACAGGACAATCACTTATTCCGTACAAAAAAGATTATATTGTTCAAATGATTCATATGTTGCTTATTATTTTAGGAGCTATCGGTTTCCCAGTGTTAATGGAAGTAAAACAATTCCTTAGTAAAAGGCGACAACAACTATTTCGCTTTTCGTTATTTACAAAATTGACGACAACGACATTTTTTGTACTCGTTATTGTTGGAACAATTATGATTTTTCTATTAGAACGAAATCATTTTTTAGTAGGAAAGTCATGGCATGAAACTGTATTTTATACATTATTCCAATCTGTGACGACGCGAAGTGGAGGACTCGCTACAATGGACATACGTGAATTATCACAACCAACGCTTTTATTTATGAGTATATTAATGTTCATTGGGGCATCTCCAAGTTCAGTTGGGGGCGGAATACGTACAACAACATTTGCAGTTAGTATATTATCGTTATATACATTTGCAAGAGGCGGGAGAACAGTCCGAGTTTTCAAACGCCAGCTACATGAAGAGGACGTGTTGAAAGCATCTGTCGTTATGACGATGGGGATTTTATTATGTGCCTCAGCGCTATTCATTTTATCTATTACGGAAAATGTACCGCTTATGAGCTTAATCGTTGAAGTTTGTTCTGCTTTCGGAACGACGGGACTATCAACAGGTGTTACTCCTGATTTAACAACTGTTGGTAAACTTGTACTTATTGTACTTATGTTTATCGGACGCGTCGGTATTTTGACATTTATTTTAGCTAGTGGTGGAAGAGAGCAACCAGCTCGCTATAAGTACCCGAAAGAGCGAATTATTATTGGATAGTATGAAACCATTCTACCTGAGTTAGGTAGAATGGTTTTTTTAGTCGTTAATTCCGAATTGGGGATGCATAAAAGCATCATTTTTATTATCAACTTCGTTTTTAAGTAATTCTTGATTTTCTTCTGCAATCCATCCGATATCATTTGTAGGATGGATCCATTCTTCCCCAGCCATAATGGCAGGATCTACCTCATCACTCCAATTATTAAGAGGACTGTTAGTGGAATCGTATTTACTGTCTCCAATTACAACATCATATTGATTTATAAAAGGTTGTTGCATCTTTTTGCCTGTGCCTTTAAAAGAAGGAAAGTTCATTTGATGAGGGAGCGTCTCGTCTAAAATTGGCGATTGTATCGTTTCTTTTTCTTTCAAAGTAATCGCTCCTTTTTGTAATGGCTTGTTCGTATGTAGTATTTCCATCTATAAGCTCTTATGTACTTGTTAACACTTCCCAGTAATAATTACTGTAAGTTGTTTCAAACTAGAATAGAAAGTTATTTCGTGAGAGCAGGTGAATATGTTGGTAAAAAGAAAAGTAAAACAAAATGCAGCAATTAATAATAATAAAACTCCGAAAGAAAGCTTACCAGATGCAGAATTTGCATTAGAGTATGAAGGAGAAAATAGTGCGAAGTATGCAAATCGTAATTCAAAAAAAGGTAAACAAAAATGAGGCGTTTTTTACAAACGCCTCATTTTTTTGTGGGATTATAAAGGTTTTTTTAATTATTTGTAAATTTCACGTTTGATATTAGCAGAAAAATGCGAAAAAACATAGAAGTAGCAACGTATTACACAAAAACAAACAACAAACAAAAGATTAATGTTGGTTTAATACTGCTTTTACACTAGTTGTTTATATTAGAGTTGTACATAAGATTTGTAAAAGGAGAGAGAGACAGTGAAAAAAACAATCTTTAAAGCTGTAGCAACTGGAATGGTATTTTCGTTATTAATGGGGTGTGGTGCAAAGAAAGAAGAAAGTGCTGGAGCAAAAGTAAAAGATGATAAATTATCTGGATCATTAACTGTCTACACAGCGATTGAAGAAGAGCTTGTACCAATTTATCTTGATTCTTTTAAACAGAAGTACCCAGACGTGAAGTTGAACATTGTTCGTGATTCAACAGGAGTTATTACAGCGAAATTGCTAGCTGAAGGAAAAAATACACAAGCAGATGTTGTATGGGGAACTGCAGCGTCTAGTCTATTAGCTTTAGAGAAAAAAGATATGTTAAAAGGATACTCTCCAAAAGGAGCAGATCGTGTCCTTCCGCAATTTAAAGACGATAAGAAACCAGAAAAATGGGTAGGAAATACTGCATTTATGACGGGGATTGCTGTAAATAAAGAAGAATTGAAGAAGAAAAATTTACCGATGCCAGAATCATATGAAGATTTAACGAAACCAGAATATAAAGGAACGCTAGTTATGCCGCATCCGGCTTCTTCTGGAACAGGATTTTTAACAGTTTCTGCATGGCTACAAATTATGGGAGAAGATAAGGGCTGGGATTACATGAAGAAACTTCATGATAATATGGCAACTTATACTCATTCAGGTTCAAAACCAGCGAAATTAGCAGGCGCAGGTGAATATCCAGTTGGTGTATCAATGGTTTATAGTGCTTTGAAAGAGAAACAAAAAGGTGCACCAGTTGAAGTTGTACTGCCGAAAGAAGGATTAGGCTGGGAAGTAGAAGCGAACGCACTTATTAAAAAAGATAATGCTAAAAATGATAAATTAGCGCAAGCATTTTTAGATTGGGCAATTACAGATGATGTAATGAAGTTATACTTCGAGAAAAATGGATTTGCGACAATTAAAAATGATTATAAACTTCCAGATGGATTCCCTAAAGATGTGACAGAAAAGTTATATAAAAAGAATGACTTTAAATGGGCAGCAGAAAATCGTGACAAAATTTTAGAAAAATGGGAAAAAGAGTTTGGCCAAAAAGCAGAACCGAAAAAGTAAGTGAGTGGGAGAGAGAAAAATGAGCGAATATTTATCAATTCAACACATTCAAAAACAGTTTGATGCATTTACAGCGTTAAAGGATATTTCTTTTACTGTGAAAAAAAATGAGTTTGTTTGTTTATTAGGCCCAAGTGGTTGTGGGAAAACGACATTGCTCCGAATTTTAGCGGGGCTAGAAGAGGCAACAACAGGTAGTATTGCTGTGAATGGAAAAGATATTACAGCATTACCACCTGGAAAGAGGAACTTCGGAATGGTTTTTCAATCGTATGCATTATTTCCGAATTTAACTGCACTTGAAAACATTGAATACGGCTTAAAAACAAAAAAATATGGAAAAGCAGAAGTAAAAGAAAAAGCGCTATCGGCGTTAGAACTTGTTGATTTGCTGAATGTAAAAGATAAATATCCTGCTCAAATGTCTGGTGGACAACAGCAGCGAGTAGCACTTGCACGTGCGCTCGCTCTGTCTCCCGATATTTTGTTACTTGATGAGCCATTATCTGCTTTAGATGCAAAAGTGCGTGAAAAGTTGCGCAGAGAAATGCGTGATTTGCAAGAAAAAGTGGGAGTAACAACTATTATGGTAACGCATGATCAAGAAGAGGCATTAACGATGGCTGATAAAATTGTTGTAATGAATCATGCGGAAATTATGCAGATTGGAACACCAGAGGAGATTTATCAAAGACCAGCCAATCCGTTTGTGGCAGATTTTATTGGTTCTATTAATTTCTTTTCGAAAAATAACGAAGAACATGCAATTCGTCCTGAACATGTAACAGTTGTACAAAATAATGGTATTAAAACAGTTGTAGAAAGCATGGAATTTCGCGGTTCTGTATACCGGACGGAAGTGCGGGTCATAGAAGAGAAAACACACCTTTATAATGAGAAAATTGTAGTGGATATATTGGCATCAGAAGTAGAGGAAACTGCTATTAGAAAAGGAAAGCCAATTCAAATCTCTTTCTCAGAAAATCATATGTTGTCATATGGAAAGAAGGTCATTGTATAGATGGAGATGTTAGAAAACTTTAAGGTAGAAAGTACAAAAAAAAAGATTAAGAGACGTATCGGTAAAGAAGAGTGGATACAAAGACTATTAATTATTGGTATGCTTCTTTCATTTTTTATCATGCTTGTATTGCCTTTATTACAACTGTTTACACAAGCCTTTTATGATAAAGATGGAGCTTTTGTTGGTGTTGCGAATTTCAGTAAATATTTCACAACACCAACGCTAGTTCAATCATTACAAAATACGATATGGATTTCGGGCGCTACAACAATTATTTCGGTTACACTCGCTTACGCTTACGCATATGCGATCACTCGTACAAATGTTTTTGGAAAGCGCGTATTTCAATACATAGCATTATTACCATTATTCGCACCAACGATGATGCACGGTATTGCGCTTACATATTTATTTGGTAATCAAGGGTTAATAACAAAAGGGATGTTTGGTTTATTTGAAGGAAT
Source organism: Bacillus sp. DB-2 (assembly GCF_003315125.1). Classification (NCBI taxonomy): domain Bacteria; kingdom Bacillati; phylum Bacillota; class Bacilli; order Caryophanales; family Bacillaceae; genus Bacillus; species Bacillus sp. DB-2. The sequence goes on from NZ_QNRN01000007.1 coordinate 30,450, forward strand.
ACAAATACCGTTATACGGACCAGTAGGAATTGTAATGGCTGAAGTTATGTATACATTTCCGCAAGCATTCCTTATTTTATTAATTGCTCTCCAAGGTTCTGATTATCGTTTATATGAAGCTTCTAATATGTTGGGTGCAAGTAAAGTGAAACAGTTTCTTACGGTTACTTTACCTAGTGTGAAATACGGATTAATTAGTGCGATGTTCGTTGTATTTACACTTAGTTTCACTGATTTTGGGGCACCTAAAATTGTTGGAGGACAATATAACGTACTTGCTACTGACGTATATAAGCAAGTAATTGGACAGCAAAATATGTCCATGGGCGCAACTGTCGGAATGATTTTATTGATCCCAGCTATTTTCGCATTTGCAGTTGATCGTATTACGCAAAGAAAACAGGCGAATCTTTTATCTTCAAAAGCAGTACCTTACAGAATAATAAATAATAAGAAAAGAGATGTTATTTCATTCGTATATTGTAGCGTAGTCACGTCTATGATCATTCTTTTATTTGTGGCAGTTGGTATTGCTGCAAGTGTGAAAGTATGGCCCTATAATATGAGCTTTACACTTGAGCATTTTAATTTTTCAAGTTTGACAGGAGACGGACTTGAAGCGTTTAAAAATAGTGTAATTGTCTCAGCCGTTACGGCAGTTATCGGTGCGATTTTAACATTTGTGTTCGCTTATGCGATTGAAAAAATAGAACAGCTACATTTTTTCAGAAAAGTAGGCTACTTTTTTTCTATTGTACCGTTAGCGATTCCTGGATTAGTACTTGGATTAGGATATGTCTTTTTCTTCAGTCAACCAACAATTCAAATTCTAGGACTTTCAGTAACAAATCCGTTTCATTCCTTATATGGCACAATTGCTGTTTTAGTATTAGTAAATATCATACATTTTTACTCTGTAACGTTTGTTACCGCAACGACTGCTTTAAAGAAACTGGACCGAGAGTTTGAACTTGTTTCACAGTCGATGAGTGTACCATTCTATAAAACTTTCTTTCGAGTAACAGTACCGATGTGTTTACCAGCTATTTTAGAAATGGTTATGTACTATTTCGTAAATTCAATGGTAACTGTATCGGCAGTAGTGTTCTTATACGCGGCTGATTTTAAACTAGCTGCTGTATCAATTGTAAATATGGATGATGCAGGAAATGTAGCACCAGCAGCTGCAATGAGTGTACTTATTGTTGTTACAAATATTGTAGTGAGGGTTGTATATGAATGGGGAACGAAAGCACTTCGTAACCGAACGTCACAATGGCAAAAAAGATAAGTAAGAAGGGTGATGGATAGAATGAAAATTGAAGCAGTTATTTTTGATTGGGCAGGTACGACAGTTGATTACGGATGTTTTGCACCATTAGAAGTATTCATGAAGATTTTTCATAAACGCGGTGTTGAAATTACAGCAGAAGAAGCTCGTAAACCAATGGGGTTATTGAAGATTGATCATGTTAGGGTATTAACGGAAATGCCCCGTATTTCGAATGAGTGGAAGCGTGTCTTCGGACAATTACCAACAGAAGAAGACATTCATGAGATGTATGAAGAGTTTGAAGAAATTCTCTTTGCTATTTTACCGTACTATGCCACGCCAATTGATGGGGTAAAAGAAGTGGTTTCTTCACTACGTGAAAGAGGTATTAAAATTGGATCAACAACTGGTTATACGAGAGAAATGATGGACATTGTTGCAAAAGAAGCAGAAATACAAGGGTATAAACCTGATTTTCTTGTGACGCCAAATGATGTTCCAGCAGGTCGTCCATATCCGTGGATGTGTTATAAAAATGCGATGGAACTCTGTGTATACCCAATGAATCATATGATAAAAGTTGGAGACACCGTGTCAGATATGAAAGAGGGCCGAAATGCTGGAATGTGGACAGTTGGTGTAATCCTCGGTAGTAGTGAGCTCGGTTTAACGGAAGAGGAAGTTGAGAATATGGATCCGTTAGATCTTCGTGAAAAAATAGAAGTAGTTCGTAATCGTTTCGTTGAAAATGGGGCTCATTTTACAATTGAAACGATGCAGGAGCTCGAAAACGTAATTGAACATATCGAGAAACAAGAACTTATTATTTCATAAAGGGGGGCACACGATCATGAATGAAAATCACTATTTATTATTAACACCAGGACCATTAACGACAACAAAAACTGTAAAAGAAGTTATGTTATACGATTGGTGTACGTGGGATGTTGAATATAACACGATGGTGCAAGATGTAAGAAATAGGCTTGTATCGTTAGCGACAAAGGAGGAAGAAAAGTACACAACAGTTTTAATGCAAGGAAGCGGTACGTTTTCGGTTGAAGCAGTAATTGGTTCTGTTATTCCTAGAAACGGAAAGCTGCTAGTTTGTACAAATGGTGCGTATGGTAAGCGGATTGTACAAATGGCAGAGATGTTACATATAGATGTGGTGGTCAGTCAAACAGAAGAGTGGGAGCCTACTAATATTGCAGAAGTAGAACAGTTATTACAACAAGATAAAGAGATTACGCATATTGTAGTTGTTCATTGTGAAACAACTACAGGTATTATTAATCCAATTGTAGACGTATGTAAATTGGGAAAACAATATGGAAAAGTTACACTGGTTGACGCAATGAGTAGTTTCGGTGGTATTGAAATAGATATCGCTGAGTTGCAAATTGACTTTCTAATTAGTAGTGCGAATAAATGTATTCAAGGTGTTCCCGGATTCGGTTTTGTCATCGCAAATCGTGATGAACTATTGAAATGTAAAGGACAAGCTCGTTCTTTATCATTAGATTTATATGATCAGTGGGAAACGATGGAAGAGCAAAATGGGAAATGGCGCTTTACTTCACCTACACATGTTGTACATGCTTTTTATCAGGCATTGCTTGAATTAGAAGAAGAAGGCGGGGTAAGAGCCCGTTACAATCGATATTATAGCAATCAAAAACTACTAGTGCACAAAATGAAAGAAATAGGCTTTAAGCCATTAGTAGATGAAAAATATCAATCTCCTATTATTACATCTTTCATTTATCCAGAAGCAGGATTTGAATTTTTGCAGCTATATAATGAATTAAAGCGATATGGATTTGTTATTTATCCAGGTAAAATTTCGAAAGTAGATACGTTCCGCATTGGAAATATCGGTGATGTACATGAAGACGATATTAATCGCTTAGTTGATAGTATTGCTAAAGGGGTTGTTATAGGGTGAAAGTATTTTGCTTAGGTGGAGCAGGTAAAATTTGTCGTGAAGCAATTTTAGATTTAGTTCAATTTTCATCTTTTGAGACGATTACGGTAGCCGATTTTAATGAAGAGGAAGGCCGAAAAGTAGTAGAGTGGTTAAATGATCCTCGTGTTGATTTTGTGAAAGTCGATGTGACAAATCATGAGGATACGGTCGCAAAAATGAAGGGCTATAACATTGTAATGGATGGTACGACGATAAAGTTAAATGGATTGTCTACTCGCTGTATCGCAGAGGCCGGTTGTCACGGTGTGAACTTAAATGGATTCGGTGAAGAAAATGAATCCCATTCTAAATTTGTTCAACATGGAACAACATGTTTACCTGGGTTTGGTATGACACCAGGTGTAACGCAAATGATGGCCATGTATGCAGCAAATCAGCTAGATACTGTAGAGTCAGTTCGAGTAAGTCATGGCTCGTATCGTCCAATTGCTTTTTCTGCATCAATTACAGAGACAACGACATATGAATATGATCCACATTTGCCGACGCGTACAGTGTATGAGGAAGGTGAATTCAAGCAAGTACCTCCGTTTGCGCGCCCGAGAGAAATTGAATTACCAGCGCCTTACGGAAAAACAATGCAGTATATAATCCCGCATTCAGAAACGATTACGTTAGCGAAGGCACTGGAAGATAAAGGTGTACAGCTTATTGAAACAAGAGGAACTTGGCCAGAGCAAAATATGCAGCTCGTTCGTGCTTTATATGATTATGGTATATTGCGTAATGATCAAATTGAAATAAAGGGTAAAGAAATTGGTATTATGGATTGTATTTCGAAGTATCTATTAAAATCGAAAGAAGGACAAGAAACAGAGCTTTATGGTTATGCACTTCATGTAGAAGTAGTAGGTATGAAAAATAATCAAAAACAAAGGCATGTGTTATACCATACACATCCGCTATCTGACGGTTCTGTAGTAGGTTGGGAGAAATTAAGGGCCTATACAAGAAATGTTGGTATCCCATTTGGAATCGCTACAGAGTTAATTGCAAAAGGAGTAGTTAATAAAGTCGGTGTTATTACTCCTGAAGAAGCTTTCGAAAATCCACAAATTATTTTTGACGAACTAGAAAAGCGCGGTATTTATATTCATGAAGAGATTTTCACTGAAAAAGAAAATTATAACTTTGTATAAGTAAGACAGTTTATGAGGTAGATATAAATGGGGTGAGGCTATGTCTGTAGTAGGTGAAGAGAGAAAGAGGACAATTCTTGAGAAGGTAGAGTTTAAAGGAAAAGTAAAAGTTTCAGAATTAGCGAGAGAGTTCGCAGTATCAACAGAGACGATTCGTCGGTATTTAGAAGAATTAGATCGTGAAAAAAAATTGAAGAAAGTGTACGGTGGAGCCGTTCAACTTCCGGGAGCTGGGATAGAGGCACCGATGTTAGAACGAGAGATGCTGCATATAGAAGAGAAGAAAAGAATTGGGTATAAAGCAGCAACGTTTGTGGAAGATGGAGATGTTATTGCGATTGATGATGGAAGTACACCACTTCAAATGGTGCCATATCTTGTTCATCGTAAAAATTTAACGATTGTAACAAGTTCATTTCCAGTAGCAACACAATTAATTTCTTCTATTAATAAAAAGATGTTTCACGGTGAAGTTTTATTTATAGGCGGGAAAGTATCTCCAAAACATTCACGTGTGTCGGGGTCTATTTCACAGCAAGTAATTCATCAATTTCATTTTCATAAAGCATTCGTTTCGATTGATGGGTTGTTGCAAGGTTTTGGGGTTTCTAGCTTTGAATTAGAAAAGGCGAAACTGTCAGAAGCGATGATGAAATTAGCTGAGAAAACGTATATTTTATGCGATCATACAAAGGTAGGCGTAAAAGGGAACTACCGAATAGCAGGATTTTCTCGTATTCAACATATTATGTGTGATAAGAAAATGCCCTATAGTTTTGAAGAAGAAGTCAAAAAGCATAATATTCAATGGACAGTTTGCTAAATGAATTGAATACGTTTAGACTCCCACCTAATTTTTAGGTGGGAGTTTTACTAGCAGCAAGTAAAAAAATAAAAGCTTTGTATTTATGCAAAAAGTGGACACATTTTCTCATCTCGTTCATATAATTTACCAATACAAAAAAAGTTGGTCGAAGGAAAGAAGGGAAAGTATGTCGGAACGGATATATAATAAACTTGTATTGTATGCAAACATTTTGCAAAAAATTGGTGTTATTAATGAAAAAGAAAAAAGTGAAATCCTTCATACGATAGGCAAAAAAGCCCTTTGAGTAAAGGGTTTTTTATTTTTTATCTATGGAAATATAAACTTAATGTAATATTCTTGTTGACAATGATAATGAGATTCATTATCATTTATTATGTTAGTAATTGATAGTAATTATCAATTGAAATATATATAAGATAAGGGGATATTATTTTGAAAAAAAGTTATATTAAAGCTCTAGTAGTAGCAACAACATTAGCTATTCCATTTGCTGCGTATTCTACTCCAGCGTTAGCAGCAATAAAAATTGAAGCAAACCAGTCGGTAGCAGCAGCCAGTGATCGCACGTATGATACTGAGATTAAAATATATAAGGATCAAAAAGATGAGCCATCTATGGTTTCTCAGTACATAAAAAATCCTAAAGTAGCAATTAAAGACGGGAAAAAAATCGTTACTGTAACAATACAAGATAGCGATTATTTTCAATATCTTAGAATAGAGGATAAAAACCAACCTGGTGTATTTCAAGATGTGAAAGTTTTATCAGAAGATAAGAGGAAAAATGGAACGAAAGTAGTCCAATTTGAAATTGGCGAATTTGAGAAGAAGCATAATATGCAAATGCATATACTTATTCCGGCCATCGGATATGATCACAAATATCAAGTTCAATTTGAAATTAAAGATCCAACTGTAGGTGACAAAGAAACAGAGAAACCAGATGATAACTCTAATTCAGGCAATACGGAAACGGATCATCCAGTTGATAGTCAAAATATGATAACAGATAACAAATTAAGAGAACTTGTTAATAAAAAAGTATTTAATCGAAAAGATTTAAATACACCAATTACGAAAGAGGAGTTATTACAAGTAAAGGACTTGTTTTTAAACACGAATGAGATTCTGGATTATAGTGCATTAAAATATATGCCAAATTTAAAATCTTTAACAGTTGCGAATGCGAAGATAACAGATCCGTCGTTCTTTGCGAATTTAAAGCAATTAAATCATTTAGCTTTGCGTGGTAATGAATTTTCAGATGTAACACCACTTGTTAAGATGGATAATTTAGAATCTCTTGATTTGAGTAATAATAAAATTACAAATATTGCACCACTAATTGAAATGAAAAATGTAAAAAGTTTATATCTATCAGGCAACCAAATAGAAGATGTAACAGCATTAGCGAAAATGGAACAACTAGATTACTTGAATTTAGCAAATAATAAAATTACGAATGTTGCTCCATTAAGCGCGTTGAAAAATGTAACATACTTAACTTTAGCAGGTAATCAAATTGAAGATATTAAACCGTTATATTCATTACCTTTAAAGGATTTAGTATTAACGCGTAATAAAGTTAAAGATTTATCGGATATTGATCAAATGAATCAATTAAATAAATTATTTATCGGGAAAAATCAAATTGAAGATGTGACACCACTTGCTAAAATGACTCAGCTTACAGAATTAGATTTACCTAATAATGAGTTAAAGGATATTACTCCATTATCAAGTCTAGTAAACTTACAAAAGCTTGATTTAGAGGCAAATTATATTTCAGACTTAACACCAGTTAGCAATTTGAAAAAGTTAGTATTTCTAAGTTTTGTGGCAAATGAAATCCGCGATGTGAGACCAGTTGTGGAACTAAGTAAGACAGCTTACATTAATGTTCAAAATCAAAAAGTCTTTTTAGCGGACACAGAAGTAAATAAAGAAGTGAAAGTACCTGTATACGAAAAAGATGGTAAAATCTCTACAAAAATTCGTTTGAAGAGTGAAGATGGTACGTATAGTAACGATGTAGTTAAGTGGAGTACACCAGGTGAGAAAGTATATGAATTTGGTGTGAAAGACCCATTTGCAGATACAGGAATCTTCTTCACAGGATCTGTTATTCAAAATGTAGTAGAAAGTAAAGAGGACAATCCTTCTAAAGAAGACGAGAAAATAGAAGCAGTAATAGAATTTAATGATGTGCCGAAAGGACATTGGTCAGAGACAGCAATTAACTATTTAGCGAAAGAAGATATTTTTAAAGGATATGGAAATGGTAAATTTGGATTTGGGGATAATATTACTCGTGGACAAGTTGCGTCTTTAGTACAAAGGTACTTGAAATTAGAAAGTAAAGTAGAGCAGAAAGAGATGTTTACTGATACGAAAGGGCATATGTTTGAGCAAGATATTGCTACAGTTGCACAAGCTGGAATTATGCAAGGAGATGGTACAGGTAAGTTTCGTCCAGAAGGAGTATTAACTAGGTACGAGATGTCAGTAGTATTACAAAAAGTATTTCAGTTAAATGAAAATGAAAATAATTTGGAGAACTTTACAGACGTACCAACAGGTCATTGGGCAGAAGGATATGTGAAAGCATTAGTGGATAATAATATATCAAAAGGTGACGGGAATGGGAACTTTTTAGGGGATGATTTCGTAACACGTGAGCAATATGCGCAATTTCTGTATAAGGCAATAAAAAAATAATAAATGAGAAAAATACGTTATTCTTTAATAAGAAGAATAACGTATTTTTTATATGTACAAAATCAAGTGCTAAATAGACAGGAGTGTTTACATGTGATAGGCCTATTTTTCCGATAGGTGCTGAAACGATATTGACAAAAAGGCATTCTCGTGTGATAATTCAATTAAATTTTTAGAATAATCAAAAAACATTCCTTTTATATAGAAAGGATTTGAACATTATATTAATATTACGCCGGGGGTGACGAAATGTTATTTTTTCTGAAAAAATGGAACGAATTAAAAGATGTGAAAGCAGAATTGGCACTTCGCGATTGGTTTTATGGTACGAAAATTAGTTTATCGATGTGTACGTCAAAAGAGCCATTAACATTTTTAGTGAATGTAGAGGGAAGAGATAAAGGGGTATTTTCTGAAGAAGATTTTATTGTCGTAAATTGCATGTGTGAGCCAGTATTTGAAAACGAAGAAAAACCAGCTATAGAGTCATTTATGCATGCGGATATTTATAAAAAAAGTAGTGCAGAATGCATTTTACAAGTACAGACTGTAGATAGTCATTTAATGTCAGAGCTATATGGGAAAGAAGGAGAAGTAACATTCGAAAAACGTAGTGTGGAACGTGTTTTTGGAAAAGATGGTATTACAGAAATGACAATTCCAATTGTAGAAGATGAAAAGAAATTCGCTAATTTATTAGAAAATAATGTTCCGAATTTTATTGAAGGTGGAGGAGTAGTCCTTGTTCATAATTACGGAATGATCGTGTGGGGGAAAACTCCAGAAGAAGCGAAAAAATGGTTGGAAGGTATAGAGTATTTAATGAACTATCACGTAAAGCTTTTAATGATAAAAGGGGCAAAAAGTTCTGTTATATAAAGATGTATTCACAGAGATTACCATTCCATAAAAATGAAAGCGTTTTAAAAAGAAATTTCACTCATAAAATATAGGTCTCCTTATTATATATAGATTACATGTTGACATGTAAGGAGGAACATATTTTGCGAGTTAAATATCATTTTCTGCCAAAACAGCAGGTGACATTTTGTAAAACGAATGATTCTGGTGAAAAGGCGTTACAAATTATGAATGAAACGGGATTTCGCGCAATCCCTGTATTAGCAGAAAATGAGAAGGAATTCACGGGGATTATTTATAAAGTAGATCTTTTAGAAAAGAAGTGTAATAGCAGATTAGAGGATGTAAGTACAGAAGATGTACTGGAAAATCCAAATTCGTTTATTTTTGAAAAGGATTCTTTTTTTAGAGCTTTTTACGTTATTCGTCGTCTCCCGTTTTTAGCGGTTTTAAATGAGTATAATGAATTTGTCGGCATTTTAACACATTCTAATGTATTTGATGTTATTGAGGATTCGTTCGGTATGCGGACGGGTGGTTATATATTAACAATTGCAACACAAGATTGTAAGGGAACAATTAAAGAGCTTGGGACATTATTAAAAGCATATAATATCGGTGGGCTGTTTACGCTTGATAATGGTGATCAATATATTCGCCGTGTTATCGTAAATATATCGGATGAGTTAAATGAAAAAAAATTAAAGCAATTAATTGAAAAGATAGAGAAAAAGGGATTCAGGGTGAGTCATGTAGATTATATTTAAGTTGAAAAGGAAAGGTACCTATCTGCTATATGTAGATAGGTACCTTTTTTAGTGCGAGAAATGAATCTTATTTTGAAACAGAAGGTGGAGATAACGCTAAATCAGATAAAAAAATAAAGTCTGCATGCTCACGAATTTTAGGAATAGAAGTTTCGATAATACGTGATGTAATTTCACCTGGAGCCCCAACGTGTCCGATAGCTACCATAATGGGTTTGTCTTGGATTTTTTTTATGAGTAATTGTGCTTGTTTTGAAATGTGACTTACCGTATATACATCATCAAAAAATAATTGGTTTTCAATAATAGGCACGCCTAATTCTTTACCGATTTTTGGGACAACACTATTAGGGTTTGTTTTACTATCTAAATAAAATAAACCGTGTTTTTTACAGGCAGAAAGTATAAGACGTACAATCCTTTCATCAGCGGTTACTTTTGATCCCATATGATTGTTCATTCCTATTGCATGAGGTATTTCTTGAATTGCTTGTTCGAGTCGGTTGTTTATTTCTTCATCGCTTAAATCTGTTGTAATCGCTTTTGGTCCAAGCCACTCTTTTTTTCCTCTAATTGGTTCCATTGGCATATGTATAATAACTTCATGCCCTTTTTTATGGGCAGCTATTGCGTCTTGTTTAGTAGAAGGAAGAAATGGCATAACAGCAACAGTGAGTGGAATTGGAAGTGATAACATCTTATCTGTGCCTTTCATATTATTGCCGAAATCATCGATGACAATAGCAACCTTATTCGTATGAGCGTTTGCTTGAATAGGAAAGAAGAAGAAGGGTATGAACAGGGTGAAGACGAGAAATGCAATGGTATATTTGCGCATATAAATATTTCCTTTCTATTTTATCCCGCTATTTGCGGGCAGTAAGACTCCCACCTCAAAATTCGGCTGGAGCAAAGAAGTTAGGTGGGAGATCCACTGCCCGTAAGCGCTCGATTGGTGAAGGCTAATAATTAGTGGGGGATGAACAAAATCCCCACTAATTCAAGTTTCACTTTATCAATCATCATTATGTTTTGCGTTTTTACATAAATTAAACAAAAAATGTCGAAGAAAAGTACATTGAAAATAGAGAATCCACTGTTTACTGAGTATTTACAAAAAAGAAGATGAAAAAAATGTCTATTATTGCGAATGTATTTACAAAGATAGAATAATTTGTAATAATTCTCAAAGTGAGGGTAAAGATTTGTAAATTACAGGGGAAAAATGCTAAATTTTCTGATTCTTCAATTTTAAATAGGATTAAGTGTTTAAAGGGCTAAAGTAGAAGAGGCGTTGAGAGTATTGAAGAAAAATAAGGGGGATATGGATGTTTACTGTAAAAAGGAAGTACACATTAGAAAAGCTTTCGCATGATATTCATATGAAACGTGAAGAAATGATTCATTTAGGATTAACAAGTGGGTTAAATAGTATGGAGACAATTCAAGTTAGTCAAGAATTGGACAAGCTTATCGTACAGTATCAGCGTTACAAAGAAAAACAAACACCGAAATGGTTTTCAATTATAAAGGTTCCTATTTTTCAAATTGGGTATGAAGGGAAATCAAACAATTTTTGGAGAATGTTTGTAGCTGGTTTTATGAAATAAGTATAATTACCCTTTTAAGATAAGGATAATTATACTATGTGTAATGGAATCTCTATATGAACTGTCGTTCCTTTGTTTTCTTTACTATCAATAAATATATGCCCATTGTACATCTCTACAATTCGTTTACATATAACAAGCCCAAGACCTGTTCCAGTATCTTTATTAGTAAAGAACGGATGAAAGAGGTGTTTTTGAATATGTTTAGGAATCCCTTTTCCAGTATCAATAATTTGCAAGTGTGCGTGTTTTTCGTTGTTTGTTACTACAATGGTTAATGTATCACCAGAAGCCATGGCTTCAATTGCATTTTTTGTAATGTTTAAAACCACTTGTTTCATATGGTCTTTTGAGCAACGTATATGAACAGGGTGGTCTGGCAAATGTAAATGAAATACAATGTTATGTAGATTCGCTTCAGATTGGATAATTAATGATACCTCATTAAGAATCGTTCTTACATCATATGTTTGTTCAGTGATGGCAGTTGGTTTTCCAAGAATAAGAAATTCGCTTACAATTTCATTAATCCGTTCTATTTCTTGTTCGATTACGGAAAAGTAGAACTGATCCTGTTCATCTTTATATTTCTCTTTTAACAGAGCAACGAGTCCTTTAATTCCAGTAAGAGGGTTACGGATTTCATGAGCTGTACTAGCTGCAAAAGTTCCAACCAATTCAATTTTTTGTAGTTCATTTTGTTGTCTTTCTAGTTTTGTTTGACGTTTTAATAACATATATTGAGCAAGTAAAAATAAAATAGACATTAAAAATAAAGTAGCTATACACTCTATTGAAACTAACTGGTATAAAGTTTGTTGATGAATAGGTAACGGAGAAACAGAGACTTTCCAATTTAATCTTTGGAGTGGGGTAGTAAGCATGTTAGAATGCCCATCGCTTGTTTCGTTATTATCATCGGTTAGAAAAACTACATCATGTTTATCAGTCACTTCGAAATGATATTGTGGTTTAATAGCATTTAAAGAGGCTGAAATGTAGTCAAAGCGTAAACTTGCTAATAATAATCCTGAGAGTTCCTTTTGTCTATTAAATATTGGAGACGCAATCATAATAGCTTGATGTCCAAGAACGCGATCTGTAATAACTGATGATACAGTTGTTTTCTTAGATTGCAATGCATCTTGGATGTATTGGCGGTCAGAAACGTCAATAGGCGGCGAATCGCCTTGGGATGCGAGTGTAATCATCCCATCTGTCGTAGCGTAATATAGACCGGAAAAACGTTGATCATTTCCATCGGTATCATGTACAATCTGTTTAATCCCATTGATGTTGCCAGTTTCGGTCCCTACGACTTTTGCGAGCATTTCTAAGGCAGATATAGCTTCACCAAGGTGATGGTCTAAATAGTCTCTATATAAAAAGAGAACAGTGTGAGCAGATAGTTTGTTTGCCTGTTTCATTTGATAAGTGTGATATGAAAAAAATGTGGCACCAATCCCTATCGTTGGCAGTATAACAAGCAGTATGTAAAAAACTATGCTTTGTAATTTGACTTTCAAATTTGGTACTCCTTCTTTTTTTATTATCATTATATATAAACTATGTTAAAATTGTCATGTTTTTATTCAAGAATCATTTGCATTACATTAGGGAAAGGAAAAGGAATGAGTGAATATTCATTCGGAAGTTGTAATGAGGTGCTACGTTGCTTTTCTTTTTGTTGCGGAGAATTTAAGTGAAGGGTTGAAATGGTATGACATCAAATAATGAGCGAGAAGACATTTCTCAATCTTTAAAAGTATTTATTGCATTATCCCGTGTACATCGTTCTGTTATGGATACTACAAATAAATCCATACAAAGTAACGGATTAAATCCAACTGAGTTTGCTGTATTAGAATTACTATATCATAAAGGAGGCCAACCACTTCAGCAAATCGGTGAGCGTATTTTAATAGCTAGTGGCAGCATTACATACGTTGTAGATAAGCTAGAGAAAAAAGGGCTTGTAAAACGAATTCCATGTCCAAATGACAGGCGTGTTATTTATGCACAATTAACGGAGTCTGGAGAGAGCTTTATTGCTTCTATTTTTCCAGGTCATGAGCAAGTTATATATCAGTCTTTTGAAATGTTAACGAAGGATGAGAAGGATGAATTACTCGAGCTATTGAAAAAAATTGGAAAGTATGAAAAATGATGATATGTTCCAAAGGAGCTTTGGATAAAGAAATCCAAGGCTTTTTTGCATATAAGCAAGATGGAAGCTGCCGAATTTTGTTGAAAACTAAGAGGGGATTTGGGAATAAGTATTGAATTATAGTAAAGGTATACATAACGGAGAGGGGGCTTGTTCATGTCATTTAAAGACTATGAATATAAACGGCCAAATATTGAAGAATTAAAAGGGAAATTTACTGTTGCTTTAGAGAAATTTGATAACGCAAAAACTGTAGAAGAACAAAAACAAGTTATCAATTCAATTAACGAAATTCGTAATGACTTTGGTACAATGGGGAACCTTTGTTACATTCGTCATTCTGTTGATACGACAGATGCCTTTTATAAGGATGAGCAGGATTTCTTTGATGAATTCTCTCCAGTTGTACAAGGGTATGGTACAAAGTATTATAATGCGTTAATTCATTCTCCATTCCGCGAAGAATTAGAGGCGTATTATGGAAAGCAATTATTTGCTCTTGCGGAGTGTGATTTGAAAACATATTCTGATGAAGTCGTGAAAGATTTACAATTAGAGAATAAACTGTCTTCACAATATACACAGTTATTAGCATCTGCAAAAATTGACTTTGCAGGAGAAGAAAGAACGTTATCGCAACTTATTCCATTTATGCAAGGAAAAGAAAGAAGTGAACGTAAAGCAGCAAGTGAAGCATACTACGGATTTTTAGCTGAGAAAGAGGAAGAGTTAGATCGCATTTATGATGAGCTTGTTAAAGTGAGAACGAAAATCGCAAAAACACTTGGTTTTAAAAACTTTGTTGAATTAGGATATGCAAGAATGTATCGTACAGATTATAATGCTGAAATGGTAGCGAACTATCGTCAGCAAGTATTAGATTATATCGTTCCGGTTGCAACCGAGTTAAGAAATAGACAAAAAGCACGCATTGGTGTAGAAAAGCTCGCTTATTATGATGAAAACTTTGAGTTTGCTACAGGTAATCCAACTCCAAAAGGCGATGCCGATTGGATTATTAATCACGGGAAAACGATGTATAAAGAATTATCAGCTGAAACAGATGAATTTTTTAATTTCATGCTCGATAATGATTTATTAGATTTAGTTGCGAAAAAAGGAAAAGCTGGTGGTGGATATTGTACATATATCGAGAATTATAAAGCGCCATTCATCTTCTCAAACTTTAATGGAACGTCTGGTGACATTGATGTGCTAACACATGAAGCAGGCCATGCTTTCCAAGTATATGAAAGTCGTAAGTATGAAATTCCAGAATATAATTGGCCAACATATGAAGCGTGTGAAATCCATTCAATGAGTATGGAATTCTTTACATGGCCATGGATGAAGTTATTCTTTGAAGAAGATGCGGATAAATATTATTTCTCACACTTAAGTTCAGCACTTCTATTTTTACCGTACGGTGTATCTGTAGATGAATATCAACATTATGTATATGAAAATCCAGAAGCATCGCCAGCAGAACGTAAGTCAGCATGGCGTAACATAGAGAAGAAGTATTTACCACATCGTGATTATGAAGATAATGATTATTTAGAGCGTGGTGGTTTCTGGCAACGTCAAGGTCATATTTATAGCTCACCTTTCTACTATATTGACTACACGTTAGCTCAAATTTGTGCACTGCAATTTTGGAAACGTGCAAGAGATAATAGACAAGAGGCTTGGGAAGATTATGTGAATCTTTGTCAACAAGGTGGAAGTAAATCATTCTTAGAATTAGTAGAGGTTGCAAATTTAACATCACCATTCGCTGAAGGGTGTGTAAAAAGTGTAATTACAGAAATTGAAGCGTGGTTACGTGCTGTTGACGACACAAAATTGTAAAAAAACATGCACTTTTTTCCTATGTTTAACATCGACATAATAGAAAAATGATGAGATAATAAAAGAAAATTCAGAATTATTTTAGGGGTGTTTCTAATGGGGAGCGCCCCTTTTCACCAACAAAAGGGGGGAAAGCACTATGCTTCAATCTAATATGGATGTTAGTTTAGAAACTTTAGTCCACTCATTACAGTCTACACGAAGCACGCTGTTATCAGAAATTGAAATGTTAAATGATACGGAGGTGAATGTAAAGCCACGCCGTGATAAATGGAGTATTATTCAAATTTTGCATCATTTGCATTTAGTTGAACAGTCTGTCACATCTGCCCTTGTATATGCTTTGCAAAAAAAAGAAAGAAAACTTGCTCCATTTAAAGACCTCCAACTTACGCTTGATCGTACACATAAAAGGGAAGCTCCTCAACAAATGAAACCAACAGAAACATTAATGAAAAAACTGCAAGGAATTCAATTACTTGAACATTCACGACAAGAATTATTACATGCCCTTCATAGTGTAATAGATGAAAAAGAATTATTTGAAAATGGATTAAAACATCCTATTTTTAATGATTTGAATTTATATCAATGGGTTCAATTTCTAGATTTACACGAACAAAGACATCTTACACAGCTAAAAGAAGCGAAACATGCAATTTTACAGCGTTAAAATGAAAGAAGTGGGGAACCGCTTCTTTTCTTTTTTACTCATGCATAGTTTTCTTTCTCATTTTGGAATACTACATGGAGAAAAGAAAAGAAGGAGTTGAAAAGCATGTCAAAGAAAAAGAGAGAAGAAGAGCGCGCCTGGAAAGCTCGGAAAGAAAATCAAAAGCCACATGGGAAAGTGAAAGCTTTTGCAGAATTAGTTGAAGGAACAGAAAAAACGTGATGAAGTTCATCACGTTTTTTGTATGAGTGGGAAAGTTAATAAGAAGGTTGTACCTGTCCCTTTTTCGCTTATAATATCAATCTTTCCATCCATTGCTTGAATGACGCTGAAGACGACCATCATTCCGAGTCCGGTCCCTTTTTCTTTCGTTGAGTAGAAAGGTGATCCAAGGCGTTTTATTTGTTCTTGATCCATACCAACTCCTGTATCTTTTATATATAATTGTATATGTTTATGGTCTGGAACTAATGTAAGAATAAGGTCGCCACCTGTAGGCATAGCCTCAATACAATTTTTAAAAATATTTAATAAACATTGGTTCAGTTTTTGCTTTTCGCCAGCGATAAAGAAAGATGTACTTTGTTTTATATAATTTATACGAACATTTGCTAAATTGGCGAGAGGTGTGATCAAAGACAACGCATGAAGTAATTCTTCCTCTACTTGTAATTGTTGTTCTTTTTCAATACTCGGTTTTGCAAAAGTTAAGTAGTCTGTAAGAACGTGATTTGCTTGTTCGATACCATTAATGGCTATGTCGATATATAATTTTCGTTCTTTCTCAGAACATGCATCTGACTGTAAAAGTTGTAAAAAACCTTTCGTTGCAGTTAAAGGATTACGAATTTCATGAGAGATAGAAGCTGCCATTTCGCCGATTAAATGAAATTTCTCAGCGTTCATAAGTTCATTTTGGAGACGAACTTGCATTTGTAATATGTGTAGTAAATATAAAATAAGGATCGTACCAATCATCGTACATAGTTCGTACACAATGATATGTGGTATATAATCTGCCTCATTTGTAACACTTGCAAGGAAAAATGGTATCCAACCAAATCCATAAGTAAGACTGTAAAAAATAGCAAGTGTTATTTTTATATGATTAGAACTTCGATTAAAAAATTTGTATGTTAATAGTAGAACAATAAATAGGAGAATAGAAGCGATAAAGGATGGAAACGCACCTATTCCTCCCAATAAAAAGCGATAAATGTTTAATACAGCTAAAATAGAACCACCAGCAATAGGCCCTCCCGTTAACGTGCCGACAATTAATACGATATGTCGCATGTCGAACTGAAAACCATTATTTGTTTTTGCTGCGAAAGTGATACATAGTATGGTAGCGAGGCAACACAATACAATAAATATGGCTGAATTTAATTTAGGAGATCGTTTCCCTTTCTGATTCCAAAATAAATGATATACGAGCATTGTAACGAGAATAGATAATATATTTAAAAAGAGGTAAATAATAAAGAGTTCCAGTGGGATGCCTCCTCTCTTCTAACATTAAATTAATCATACTATAAAATGAAATAAATGAAATGCGAAATAGCGGAAAAAATCAGAAATTTTTTCTGGTAGTATACAATATGTTACAATAATCTTTGTCAATGAAAGAAGAAATTCCGTGCACTGCATGGGAGAGGTTCGCGAACTCCCTCTATAAAAAACTATGGAAACAACAATATCATTAGGTATTGTTTTGTTTTTTTATTGTGACAGTTCAAGAACGTTCTTTCTTCTTATTCGTAGTAGAGAAGGAGAATGAGTGAAATGAAAAAAGAAAAAGCAGTTGTTGTTTTTAGTGGTGGACAAGATAGTACAACATGTTTATTTTGGGCGATACAGCAGTTTGAAGAAGTGGAAGCTGTAACATTTAACTACAATCAACGTCATAAATTAGAAATTGATTGTGCAGCGGAAATTGCGAAAGAGCTAGGAATTAAACATACGATACTAGATATGAGCCTATTAAATCAACTTGCTCCAAATGCGTTAACGAGAACGGATATGGAGATTACACATGAAGAAGGTGAATTGCCATCAACATTTGTAGATGGACGAAATTTACTATTTTTATCATTTGCGGCTGTATTAGCAAAACAAGTTGGAGCACGTCATATTGTAACGGGTGTATGTGAAACTGATTTCAGTGGTTATCCAGATTGTCGTGACGTGTTTGTGAAATCATTAAACGTTACATTAAATTTATCTATGGATTATCCGTTTGTTATTCATACACCACTTATGTGGATTGATAAAGCAGAGACATGGAAACTATCTGATGAACTTGGAGCATTTGAGTTTGTTAGAGAAAAAACATTAACATGTTATAACGGAATCATTGGTGATGGTTGCGGTGAATGTCCAGCATGTCAACTTCGTAAAGCGGGATTAGATACGTATCTACAAGAACGCGAAGGAGCGAGCAACTAATGGATAACTTTTTTGGATTTCGCATCGTAGAAAATTTGCAAAAAATGGACAAGGATATTCAGCGTGAACAACTCAAATATCATAATAAAAGAGTAATGGTCAGCAAGGAATTTACATTTGACGCAGCGCACCATTTACACTGCTATGAAGGGAAATGTAAAAATTTACATGGACACACATATAAAGTCGTATTTGGAATTAGCGGATATGTAAATGAAATAGGCCTTGCAATTGACTTTGGAGATATAAAAGAGATTTGGAAAAATGAAATAGAAATTTATTTAGATCATCGTTATTTAAACGAAACATTGCCAGAAATGAATACGACTGCTGAAAATATGGTCGTTTGGATTTATGAAAAGATGGCAGAAGCATTAACGAAAGATAATCGTGCGAACGAATATAAGGGAGCTCGTGTTGAATTTGTTCGTCTTTTTGAGACGCCAACTAGTTATGCGGAAGTAAGACGGGAGTGGATGCTCGATGAGTAAAATCCCCGTCTTAGAAATATTTGGCCCAACCATTCAAGGAGAAGGGATGGTTGTAGGACAAAAGACAATGTTTATCCGTACAGCGGGCTGTGATTATAGCTGTGCTTGGTGTGATTCTGCTTTTACATGGGATGGATCGGCCAAAGATCAAATTAAACAAATGACACCGGAAGACATTTGGAATGAGCTTGTAGAAATTGGTGGAGAAAATTTTTCTCATGTTACGATTTCGGGTGGAAATCCTGTTTTGCTGAAAAATATGCAATTTCTTCTTTCTATATTAAAGGAGAATGGAATGCGAACAGCGGTAGAAACGCAAGGGAGTAAATGGCAAGATTGGTTGCTTCAAATTGATGAGGTAACGATTTCTCCAAAACCACCAAGTTCAACTATGAAAACAGATTTTCAGATGTTAGATTCTGTTATTCATAAACTAGCAGGGAAAGATTTTAGTTTAAAAGTAGTAGTATTCGATGATCAAGATTTTGAATATGCAGTTAAGATGCACGAGCGTTATCCGAATGTACCATTTTTCTTACAAGTAGGGAATGATGATACGAAAACAGTGGATGATGCGGTGCTTATAAAAAAACTATTAGAAAAATATGAGTGGCTTATTGAAAAAGCTGTGAATTGTAAAGAAATGAATGATGCGAAAGTACTGCCTCAGCTTCATGCGTTAGTATGGGGAAATAAACGAGGGGTATAATGAGAAGGGATGTTTAAAATGGCAGGAAGATTAGATGAAGATTTAAAAGATGTAACATTATTAGGAAATCAAAATACAAAATATTTATTTGAATATAGCCCGGAAATTTTAGAGGTATTTGATAATAACCATCCAAACCGTGATTACTTTGTAAAATTCAATTGTCCTGAATTTACAAGTTTATGTCCGAAAACAGGACAACCAGATTTTGCAACAATTTATATTAGCTACATTCCAGAACAAAGAATGGTAGAGAGTAAATCTTTAAAGCTATATTTATTTAGCTTCCGAAATCATGGTGACTTCCACGAAGATTGCATGAACGTTATTATGAATGATTTAATTAAATTAATGGATCCACGCTATATTGAGGTATGGGGGAAATTTACACCACGTGGTGGTATTTCAATCGATCCTTACTGTAACTACGGCCGCCCAGGAACTAAGTATGAGAAAATGGCAGACTACCGCATGATGAATCACGATTTATATCCAGAAAAGATCGATAATCGTTAATATAGAAAGAAAGGATCTGTATGATATACAGATCCTTTCTTTCTATTATATTATGCATGTTGATTAATGACAGTATAGTTTTTATGGCTTACAACTGTAAGAGGTTCCATATCTAGTTCTCTAAAATTCTCCATAATTGTTATATCAACAATAACGGAGTTTTGATTTACCTTTTGAACACGGCCTTGCATTCCACCTTTAAATTCAATGATATCTCCAGTTTCTGCGATCTGCATAAGCAACTCTCCTTGTTCCAGTTTTCCCAAAAAAAGAATAATTTGGGCTTTTTTATTTCTTCTTATTTTGAACTATATTTACTACTTTGTAAATGTTTCCAAAGTAAAAATTCGAAAAATATTCACTTTTTGTAAGAAAATATGTAAAAAATATTGTTTAGGAGAAGAATGATGAAAATGCATACATCTTTATACGGGAGTATAATAAAAGATACAATGACCTACTAAAGTGGGAGAAATTAGGGGCGGTAAAATGATGTTTGAAGTTGTGGGGAGCTTTATAGCGATTTTATTATTTTTATTTTCATATATACAGTTGAAGAAAGTGCGTCATCATGAAACAACTACATATTTTGATGGACTGGATGGTGTGCACACTTCAATAACACATGATAGTGGTGGGGATATATAACTTTCTTTTTATGCATGGTAAGATGGCAATAAGAAATAGTACGTAATATAGTTCGTAAGTGATGAATGGGGAGTGGAAAGAATGCGAATTTCTTTTATTCGTCATGGTCGTTTGGACAGTACTATAGAGCCAATGACAATTATTTCATTTCGTGAATGGATGAAGCAATATGATTTAGGGACTACAGTAAAAGAAACTCCTATACCAATTGAAACAATTGAGGCGATGGAATCAGCGAAACTGGTTGTAACGAGTGATGAAAGGCGCGCTGTACAGTCAGCGGCTGAGTTATTGGATTCCCTATCTTTTGTGCAAAATCCTCTTTTTAGGGAAGCTGAAGTTCCAACGAGTTTTTATGCTCCAAAATGGTTGAAATGTAAACCGAATGTATGGATGTTTATTGGACGTACACGATGGATAGTTGGTTATAGTAAAGAGGTTGAGTCTTATAAGGAAGTACGAGAAAGAGCAAGGCAAGCCGCTAATATGTTGCACCGCTATGCGCTCGTACATGGACATATTGCCCTTGTAGGTCATAGTTATTTTAATGCGATGATTGGGACTGAACTGAGGGCAATGGGGTGGTCTGGTTCGCCTATTTTCCATAAGAAGCCATGGGGATGTACAACGTATACATTTCATGAGGCTATGGATGGAAATGTATTAAATACAAAATTAATTTAAAAGAGGCTGTCCCTTTGGCAGCCTCTTTCTCTACATAACAAGTAAAAAAGAATTGTCCTTTTAAGATATAGAAACCAATGACCGTAATGGTTTTATTAGATGGGCATACGGTTCACCGACGAGCATAACGGTTTTATCTTCTTGGTAACCAAGTTTTTCATATAGTGAAAAAGCGCGTTTGTTTTCTAAATTAACAAGTAAGGCGATTTTTTCATGTCCTTTTTCAGTTGCATGAAGTTCAGCTGCATCGATTAATTTAGAGCCAATACCACGTCCACTGTACATACTTGAAACTGACAACGTGTCAATATAATACTCATCAAGTTCAGCTTCTTTTTCTAACGTAATGGATTCGTCTTCATGTAGTTCTCTTAAGTAGTGTATGATTGGTACATCAAGTTGTTCAGCGTCACTACCGTGATAAACGACAATAACCCCAACTACCTTTCCACCTTGTTCAGCCACTAAACAGTTTTCATAGCTCAATCGATTATTTTCTTTTTCGAACCATGTTTCAAGTCCTAGTATTACTTTTGCTTCAACTGTGCTACCTGTGATTTTTTCAGCAATTTCGTGCAGAGCGTTATACAATAAAGGTGCTACTTCTACCGCATCTGTCTTTTTTGCTTTCCGAATCATAGTATCCCTCCTAGTTCTAAATGTATATTGTAGCATAAAATAAAATATCAAACAGTGATTTGGAACTTTGTTATACAGGGCATCAAAAAGTTTGATATAGAGAAGTAGCTATGTTAGTATATGATATTTAGTGCGAATATAATAAAGTGATATAGATATAAAAATAATGAAAGTGAATTACATAATAGTAACGGGATAATTTTACCGTTGTCGACCTATAGAAGATGCGATAAAATAAACTATTGCAGAGAGGTGAAATACATGGATGAACAATTAGCAAATACAATTTTGGATCAGCTGAAAAATGGTGAAATAAAGGAGTATGTTGCGACGAAAGATGTATTTTATACGTTCAGAGAAGTTGTTGTAAATC
Organism: Bacillus sp. DB-2; assembly: GCF_003315125.1. NCBI lineage: Bacteria > Bacillati > Bacillota > Bacilli > Caryophanales > Bacillaceae > Bacillus > Bacillus sp. DB-2. The sequence continues at coordinate 52,836 of NZ_QNRN01000007.1, forward strand.
GAGAAGATTTTAAACATATTATCGGGAACGCACAGCGCGGTGGACAGGTCATTTATACATATTCAGAAACACCACGTTCATAAATAGAAGATAAAGGAGAGGAGAATTATGGGGGATTTTAAACAAGGCATATTGCCACATTGGGATTACATGTGGAAAGATAGAGCTGGGAATAGGTTTATGGGAATGGTTATGTATCCAGAGAAACGAAAATGTTCAGCAAAAATGCTTCAGAAAATAAAAAGAGCATATGAGCAAGCAATAGAAATTAAAGTAACTGTACAAGTTCAACATACATATCAGTACGTAGAAGGAATGATCGTATACTTTGATGAAGAAGCTCCTGTATGTACAATGCTCGATAAAGATGAGAATCCACATCATATATTTGTAAAAGATATTTTGCGTATTGAGCAGCCTGAATGATTTTTTTCATAAATAAATTGAAGTTCCATAATAATAATCTTTTTCTATAATAGTTATCTTTTAGTATGTAACGAGGAACGAAAGAGTATGTATAAATATTTAATAAAGTAAAATTGATAAATGTAATCGTTTTTTGGAACAGATTATCGTTTAAGGTCTGTTCTTTTTTGCGTGATGCTGGAGAAATATATTACTCCAGCATTTACTGTTTTATGACAAAAAATATTGTTAACTTTTTTTAAAATAAGGTTAAATTCGTTGACAAGTTTTTTGAAAAGCACTTTATTGACATGAGTTTTAGAATGTTGTTTCATAGTCTTTGTATTGAAAAAAATCGACGGTCATGTCGAAAAGTAAAAGTTAAAAAAAGAAAGAATTTATACATATATCTTGTGTCTTATTTTGAAACGTAATACAATATATAGAGAAATCAAGAAACGACATACAGAGAATATAGATTGGAGAGGGAGGGTCGGAAATGTTAGTTGCATATGATTCTATGACAGGAAACGTGAAGCGTTTCATCCACAAATTAAATATGCCGGCCGTTCAAATTGAAGAAGCTCTAGTATTAGATGAAGACTTTATTCTTATTACGTATACAACAGGTTTTGGCAATGTACCGGAACGTGTTTTAGACTTTTTAGAACGCAATAATGAAAAATTAAAAGGCGTATCTGCAAGTGGCAATCGTAATTGGGGAGACATGTTTGGTGCAAGTGCTGACAAAATTTCTACTAAATATGAAGTGCCTATTGTATCAAAATTTGAGTTATCTGGAACAAATAATGATGTAGAATATTTTAAAGAAAGGGTGCGGGAGATTGCGACACATTGAACTGAATAATGAAATCACGCAAATGCAGGACGGTTTTTATCAGCTTCATAAAGATAAAGAGGCATTAGAAGTCTTTATGGAAGAAGCTAGAGAGAATACCGTTCATTTTAATAGCGTGGCAGAGCGAATGGAGTATATGAAAGAACATGATTACTATTACAACGTTCTGGACGAGTATAGCTTGGAGGAAGTAGAAGGAGTTTATAACATCGCTTATGGTGAAAACTTCGAGTTCCAATCTTATATGGCAGCATCTAAGTTCTATAAAGATTATGCGTTAAAAACGAATGATCAAAAACAATACTTAGAAAGCTATGAAGATCGTGTAGCAATTGTTTCATTATACTTAGGACGCGGTGATGTTGCGAAGGCAAAACACTTCGCAAGCATGATTGTAAAACAAAACTACCAACCAGCGACACCAACCTTTTTAAATGCGGGACGAAGCAGAAGAGGAGAAATGGTGTCTTGTTTCTTGTTAGAGATGGATGATAGCTTAAATTCAATCGGCTTTAACATTAATACTGCAATGCAATTATCGAAAATCGGTGGTGGAGTAGCTTTAAACTTATCTAAGCTACGCGCACGTGGTGAGCAAATTAAAGGTATTGATAACGCCGCAAGTGGTGTAGTACCTGTTATGAAATTGCTTGAAGATTCGTTTTCATATGCGAATCAGTTGGGTTAACTTTATGGCTCAACTATAAAACCGGGTCAATTGCTGGAACGCCTGAGTATATCGAGGTAGGATACTACGAAGAAATTACGTAGCGACCCCTGAAAATCCAAGATTGCAGGAAATCAGCAGCCAAGCTCCTAAATCTATTAGATAAGGAGAAGGTTCAACGACCAAGTGGCTATGTAGGTGACTAAGTAGCTCGAACCTGGCTTCTCAAAACAACCAAATTCAAAGGGTGTATACAGTTATTATAGTTTATGCCATATTCATGTGCATCAAACATATGATAAATGGTTAAATGAAGAATTTGGCGAGAAGAAGATATGGTCTGAACTCTATAGCGATATAGAGAGGGTAGCAGAAATGACTATCCCCCATACGTTTTGACGATATGGAGTAACAATATGCAACGAAAAGGTGCAGGTGCAGTATACTTAAACATTTTCCATTGGGATATTATTGAATTCCTTGATACCAAAAAAATAAATGCCGATGAGAAGAGCCGTATTCAGTCTCTATCAATCGGAATTATCGTTCCAAGTAAGTTCTTTGAGCTTGCTGAGAAAAACGAACCTTTCCATGTTTTCGCGCCTTATACAGTATTTAAAGAGTACGGAAAACATTTAGATGATATAGATATCGACGAAATGTACGATGAATTAATGAGTAATCCGGAAGTGAAGAAGAAGCCACTAGATATTAGTGCGCGTGATATGCTTATTAAAATTGCTATGATTCAGCTGGAGTCTGGTTACCCATACTTAATGTTTAAATCAAATGCAAATAACCAGCATCCACTGAAGGATATTGGAACTGTGAAGATGTCGAACTTATGTACAGAAATCTTCCAGCTACAAGAAACTTCTGAAATAAATGATTACGGTACAGAAGACATTATCCGCCGCGATATTAACTGTAACTTAGGATCGTTAAATATCGTAAACGTAATGGAAAATAAAGAAATCCGTGAAGCAGTTCATGCGGGAATGGAAGCTTTAACAGCTGTTTCTGATATGACGATCATTCCGAATGCCCCAACTGTGAAAAAAGCAAATGATGAGCTTCATTCAGTTGGACTTGGAGCAATGAACTTACATGGATATTTAGCAAAAAATAAAATGGCTTATGAAAGTGCTGAAGCGAAAGAATTCGCTCGTACATTCTTTATGATGTTAAATTACTACTCGATTGAGAAAAGTATGGAGATCGCTAAAGAAAAAGGCGAAACATTTAAAGACTTCGATAAGTCTGATTATGCAAACGGCACATACTTTGAAAAGTATGAAACGACAGATTACAGCCCAGTAACTGAAACAGTTCAGCAATTATTTGAGGGAATTCATATTCCAACAAAAGAAGATTGGACAAGTTTAAAAGAGCAAGTACAGAAGAATGGTTTATACAACTCATATCGTCTTGCAATCGCTCCGACACAATCGATCAGTTACGTTCAAAATGCAACTTCAAGCGTAATGCCAATCGTAAGTCAGATTGAATCAAGAACGTATGCGAATGCGACAACATATTATCCAATGCCGTATTTATCAAAAGATACGTTCTGGTACTATAAATCTTCTTACGATATGAATCAGTTTAAATTAATTGATTTAATCGCAGAAGTTCAAGAACATATTGACCAAGGAATTAGTACTATTCTTTATGTTAATAGTGATATTTCAACACGTGAGTTAGCACGTTACTACATTTATGCACATAAAAAAGGCTTGAAGAGTCTTTATTATACGAGAACACGTAAATTAAGCGTGGAAGAGTGCGTGGCTTGTACCGTTTAATATAAAAAGTGAGACATTATGAGCAGGGTTTTTCTGAACCCTGCTCATGCTTAGTTATCAATTTTTTTATGTTTATTTAGAGAAGGGGCGATTTAATGCGTGCGGTAAACTGGAACAAAAAAGAAGATGATTTTAGTTTAATGTTTTGGAAGCAAAACATCGCTCAGTTTTGGACAGAAGAAGAAATCGCAGTGTCTTCTGACAAGAATACTTGGGCACAATTATCAAAAGAAGAGCAAATTGCTTATAAGCGTGTATTAGGTGGTTTAACACTTTTAGATACGAAACAAGGTGGCGAAGGGATGCCACTTGTACTTGTTCATCTTGAAAATTTACAAGCGAAAAGTGTATTAGCTTTCATGGGCGCTATGGAAGAAGTACATGCGAAGAGTTACAGCCATATTTTCACAACGTTAGCTACTGAAGAAGAAATTGATGATATTTTTGAATGGGTAGATAACCATCCATTACTTGAGAAAAAAGCTGGTATTGTTACTAGTTACTATCGTCGCTTATTAAAGCCTGAAGTAACGAAAAAAGAGTTATACATGGCAATGGTAGCAAGTGTGTTCTTAGAAAGTTACTTATTCTATAGTGGATTCTTCTATCCACTTTACTTAGCTGGTCAAGGTAAATTGACGGCAAGTGGTGAGATTATTAACCTAATAATTCGTGACGAGTCAATTCACGGCGTATTCGTTGGTATTTTAGCACAACAAATCTTCACAGAACTTTCTGCAGAAGAGCAACAAGAAGTACAAACGGAAACGCAAGAGTTATTAATGGAACTGTATGAAATTGAATTGGCATATACAGAAGAAATTTACACTTCTATCGGTCTTGTAGAGGATGTAAATCGTTTCGTTCGTTACAATGCGAATAAAGGACTTATGAACTTAGGGCTTGAGCCGAAGTTTGAGGAAGAAGAAATTAACCCAATCGTTTTAAATGGTTTACGTACAGATACGAAAAACCATGACTTCTTCTCTGTAAAAGGAAATGGCTACGTAAAAGCAACGAATGTTGAAAAGTTAGCAGACGATGACTTCGTATTCAATTTTTAATATAGTGTTATAGAAAAAGCTGTCTTTATAGAAAAGACAGCTTTTTTGCTATGAATAGTTTACATAATGTTATTATTTCATGGAAATATTTTAATCTTGTAAAAGCCCAATTTTTTAGGAAGTGAGAATGAAAAAACAAGGATTAAAGTTGTATTTTTCATATTTAGTCGTATGAGAGATTGAATAACTTATGTCAAAATGAATAAAAAATGAGAAGAAATGAGGACCAACTCCACCTATACGTTCTTTCTAGTATTGAATTTTCAAATGCTAGAAATTTTGGCTTGAAAATTGCATGAATATTTAAAAAGTAACAAAAAGGGAGGTAATACTCGGTGTGATATATAGTTATTTGAAAACGCTTCCTTTTGATTGTCGATTTTTAAATGGAAATTAGATAGAGAACGTAGGAGGAATGATAGGTGGGGAAAGTAGTTGGTTTAAAACGTTCATTAGGGCTTTGGTCAATTGTTATGCTAGGGGTCGGGTATATGACACCGATGGTTGGGTTTGATACATTTGGAATCGTTTCTGAAAAAACGGGTGGTCATGTTCCAGGAGCTTATCTTATTGCATTAGCGGGGATGTTGTTTACCGCTGCAAGCTACGGCAAAATGGTAAAGGCTTTTCCTACCGCAGGATCTGCTTATACGTATACACAGAAGACAATTAGTGCAAGGCTTGGGTTTCTTGTTGGATGGTCCGCGTTATTGGATTATTTGTTTCTACCAATGGTGAACGCACTATTAACGAGAATTTATATGTCAGCATTTTTCCCAAGTGTTCCTAGTTGGGTATGGGTCATTGGCTTTGTTCTCCTGGTTACATTAATAAATATGATTAGCGTAAATGTTACTGCTAATTTCAATACGTTCTTAGTAATATTTCAAGTGTTAGTAATGGCCGTATTTGTTTTTCTAGTTATAAAAGGCTTATTAGCGGGAGAGGGAACAGGAGAAGTTTTTTCCATTCAGCCGTTTTTTCAATCAGATATACAAATATCACCGTTAGTTGCAGGTGCAACAATTCTTTGTTTCTCATTTTTAGGTTTTGATGCAGTAACTACATTTTCAGAAGAGACACCAAACGCCAAAAAAACAATTCCTCGAGCTATTTTTCTTACTGCTTTAATCGGCGGAGTTTTATTCATTACTACAACGTATTTTACACAATCTATGTTTCCAGATACATCTGTATTTAAAAATCAAGAATCAGCATCCCCAGAAATTGCGCTATATGTTGGCGGGAAATTATTTCAAGCTTTCTTTTTAGTAGGAACCCTTATGGGGACACTTGCGTCTGGTTTAGCTTCTCAAACAAGTGTATCCAGGTTATTATACGTAATGGGGCGAGATAATGTAATTCCGAAGAAAATATTCGGATACATTCATCCTCGCTGGAGAACCCCAGTATATAATATTATTTTTGTAGGAATTATTTCGCTCTTCGCTATATTCATTGATTTAGAAACAGCAGCATCTCTTATTAACTTTGGAGCGCTTATTGCATTTACATTTGTTAATTTGTCTGTAATTTCTTACTATATAATCAAGAAAAAAAGATATAAGACGATAAAAGATTTCTTAAATTACTTAGTTATGCCTATTTTGGGTGCTGCTACTGTAGCCGTACTATGGTTTAATCTCAATATCCATTCACTTATTTTGGGACTTTGCTGGGCTGCTATTGGAATTGGGTACCTTCTATATGTTACAAATATGTTCCGTTCAGCTCCTCCGCAAATGCATTTTGAAGAAGCACAGGAAATATAAAAAGAAAAAGGCATCGGATAAGTTCCGATGTCTTTTTTTTATATTTGATAATCATGCAGCATTGCATAAGTCATTCAAAGATTCATAAGTAAAGGGGGTGACACGATATGATTAACGTAGTATTTTCACTTGGCACGATTATTGCTTTGTACAATTAGTAAAAATATAAAGAGGGGTGTTATCGTGCCGATTCAATCAGAAAAACATACAAATACAGTTGAAGTTGAAAATCCTTTAGAGGAATTTCAAGCTATATTAAAAGAGGCGCTTCATTTTTTAAGTTATCCAGACGAAGTATTCGAATTTCTGAAAAAACCGATGCGTTTTTTAGAAGTAAGCATTCCTGTTCGAATGGATGATGGAACAACAAAGGTATTTCAAGGGTATCGCGCTCAGCATAACGACGCAGCAGGGCCAACAAAAGGTGGTATTAGATTTCATCCAGATGTTACGGCAGAAGAAGTAAAAGCACTTGCTGGCTGGATGAGCTTGAAATGTGGAGTGACAGGACTGCCATATGGAGGCGCAAAGGGCGGGATTATTTGTAATCCACAGGAGTTGAGTTTTAGAGAACTAGAGTTACTGAGTCGTGGGTATGTAAGAGCAGTAAGTCAAATTGTGGGGCCGACGAAAGATATTCCAGCACCTGATATGTATACAAATGCGCAAATTATGGCTTGGATGCTAGATGAATATGACCATATCAGGGAGTTTGACTCTCCAGGCTTTATAACCGGGAAGCCATTAATGCTAGGAGGATCACAAGGGCGGGAAACAGCAACTTCTAAAGGTGTATTGTATACACTTCAGTTAGTAAGTGAGTTAAAACAAATTCCGCTACAAAATATGCGAGTTATTATTCAAGGGTTTGGGAATGTTGGAGGTTATTTGGCAAAATATTTATATGATATTGGTGTGAAAGTAGTCGGGGTATCAGATGCTATAGGAGGAATTTATAATCCAGACGGTCTAGATGTTCCTTATTTACTAGAAAACAGAGATTCTTTCGGTGTAGTATCGAATCTCTTTAGTAAAATAATTTCTAATCAGGAGTTGTTAGAAAAAGAATGTGATGTACTCATTCCGGCGGCAATTGGAGGAGTCATTACAAAACATAATGCAGGAAAGCTTGGATGTAAGATTATCATTGAGGCTGCAAATGGACCAACAACAAAAGAGGCGATAACCATGTTAGAAGAAAAAGGAATTTTGGTTGTTCCAGATATTTTAGCAAACTCTGGTGGCGTGATTGTTTCATATTTTGAATGGTGTCAAAATAACCAAGGATATTACTGGACAGAGCAATATGTTGATCAATGTTTAAAGGAGAAAATTACATCTAGTTTTTCTAACGTACTTGATACTTCTAAACGCTTTGGAGTAAATATGAAAATTGCTGCTTATATGGAAGGGGTTCGCAAGATTGTAGAAGCATCGCGTCTAAGAGGTTGGTTGCATTTTTAACCTAAAGGGAGGGCTAAAATGAAACTGGATATTTTATTAGAAGAAGTGGAGAGACAACAAATCGGTTATTACTGTATTGTGTCGAATAGTCATCGTTACGATATAGCTGTTACGTATTCGCAACAGTTTCTTGGAAAAGCAATGGTTACCTCAATTCAAAATGGGAGAATGGTTTTATTAAGCCAAGAAGATATTGGAGAGGAACAATATTGGGCAACAAGGTTAGGCATTGAGGTAGAGGACATAGAAGAGTTTCAAAGCTTTTTCTATATGATTCTTCAGTCACAAAGGTTAGAAGAACAATATTAATAGAATAAAAGAAAGGGATGATTGATTATGTATTATGATATTATTACGAGTCCGTGTTATGGAATAATTGAAAAAGTGTCTATCGATAAGGATTCTCGAATTTATGAATGGGAGCCATTATTCGCTATTAAAGATATGAATGGTAAACTGGAAGTAATTAAGATGGGATGTAGTGGAGAAGTTCAATCTTTAGAAGTAGAAGCGGGAGATAAAGTAATTCCAGGTATGGTATTAGCTTATATTCAAGAAGATCTTTTCGTTAGTGGTAGTGATTAATGATAGAACTATGAGGAAGATGGAGGCACTCATCTTCCTTTTTTTATTAAATAAAGAAAGAAATGTTTTATTTTCAGATTAATTAAAAAAATCTGTTTTTAATGATACAATACAAATTAAATAGTTCAAAGGAGGAATAGCAGAATGTTTTCCATCGCTCATACAAAAATTAGACCCATAGTTTCTCTACCTATCGATCAATCTGAAAAGGAATGGAATATAGATGTTAAAAATATAAAAGAATCGTTTCTATTTTTAAAAAGAGGAGAGAAATTATTTGCATACGTTCATGTGAAGGATCTGCTATCAAATAGTAAGGAATTAACTTCTAAGCTATTACTTTCAAATGCTGTTTCACTAGATACAATATGTCATCTTAGTAAAGATATTTCTTTAACAGCTCTTTTTCAAATTATTGGAGCGCCGATTGCCATAGTAAAAAATGAAGTGGATGAGCTAACAGGATATATAAGAAGAGAGGATGTTTTTGCAGAACTATTTAAACAAGAAAATCAGAGTGTTGATATATTAAAAATTATTTTAACGTCTATTCCAATGGGGATTTTTGTAGTAGATCGTGAAAAGAAAATTGTAAATTGCAATGAGTCTGGTTTGAAGATGATTAAATCGACTCCTGAAAAAGTTATGAATGTACCAGCAAAACTGATTTTTAACGAAGAGCACATTAATAACGTATTTACAACGGGAAAAACGATCTTGAATCAATTACAAATCACAAATGAGATGGGTGTATTAGTTGACTATAGTCCAATTCCAAACTTTGATCAAAGTATTGAAGGAATGGTTATTATTGTGCAAGATTTGCCGATGGTCGAGGACATGGCGATGGAAATTGAATATATAAAGGATTTAAATAAAGATTTACATGCAATTTTGTCTAGCATTTATGATGAAATATTAGTTGTTAATCATAAAGGGGAATTAATTCGTTATAGTGAAACTGTTATCAATGATTTTTGGGGGAGTAATTTGAAGGACTTGTTAGGAAAAAATCTTTTAGACCTAGAAAAGAAAGGATTATTTAGTCCATCGGTTACTCGATTAGTGTTGGAAAAACAAAAAAAGGTATCAGTTGTACAAGAAACAAAAAGCGGAAGAAAAATATTAGCAGTTGGAAACCCTGTATTTAATGAAAACGGAGAGCTTCATCGTATTATTATTGCCTCCAGGGATATTACCGAAGCAACGAGATTGAAGACGGAATTACATGAAATAAAGAAGATATCAGAGCAATATAAGAAGGAGTTAGATGACTTTAAAAATAAAGATCGTTTTCTTAAGAAGCTTATTTACTGTAGTCCGAAAATGGAGCAAATTATTAACCAAGCTAAAAAAATAGCAGATTTTTCTTCCAATGTTCTTATTTCTGGAGAATCTGGCGTCGGAAAAGAAGTAATTGCTCAGGCAATTCATCAACTTGGAAACCGATCTTCAAAGCCATTTTTAAAATTAAATTGTGGTGCAATTCCAGAAACTTTGCTAGAAAGTGAACTATTTGGTTATACGAAAGGTGCTTTTACAGGAGCCGATAAAAATGGAAAAGAAGGATATTTTAAGCGAGCTGATCAAGGTATTTTATTTTTAGATGAAATTGGAGAAATGCCTTTACATTTGCAAGTAAAATTGCTTAGAGTCCTGCAGGAACAAGAAGTAATTCCTATTGGAAGTACAACACCTATGAAAATAAATGTACAAATTATTGCTGCTACAAATAAGAGCCTTGAAAAGATGGTCGAATCTGGAACATTCCGTGAAGATTTATTTTATCGGCTAAATGTAATTCCGTTGCGAGTGCCTTCTCTACGAGAGCGAATGGAAGATGTTCCGGTACTTGCCTTTCATTTCTTACAACAGTTAAATGAAAAATATAATAAAAATTATCATTTAACTCCAGATGCGCTTAGCTTACTAGAGTTTTACTCATGGCCAGGAAATGTACGTGAATTACAAAATATGATTGAACGTTTAGTAGTATCAGCAGACGATCCAGTAATTGAAGCGGAGTTTGTTAGTAAGTTTTTAACAACTGGTTATGACTTTAAAAAATCAAAACCAGTTATTACAAGAGTATTACCATTACAAGAAGCACTACATTCTGTAGAAGAACAATTGATTTTACTTGCAATGAAGCAGTACAAAACAACGACTAAGGCTGCAAAAGCTCTTGGAATCAGCCAATCTTCAGTGAGTCGTAAATATCAAAAGATTGTTAGTGAAAAAGAGATAGCGGCTGATATCATCTCATATTCCTAAAAAAGGAGAAGGTCACATAGACTTCTCCTTTTTGTGTGTGCTCAGCATGTACATATTCTCTGGGATTCAAGTCCCGAGTGGTGAAGGCGGTAGCGGAAATGATTAAAGTTTCGCTTTATGCAAAATGGAATAGTGTATGCGGAAATGCATAAAATGTTTGTTGTTTTTAAGAAAATAGTCAGTTTATCCCGCTATTTGTGGGCAGTAAAACTCCCACCTCAAAATTCAGGTGGAGCAAAGAAGTTAGGTGGAAGCCCTGCTGTCCGTAAACACCCGATTGGTGAGGGCTAATTAAAGTTTCACTTTATGTATGATTCTTTTGAATTTTAAATATTGGCATGGAAATTGCTTATAAATATATAAACGATCGATGAAGGGGGATTCAATATAGTGCTAGATTTAAAAATGTATGTAAACGGTGAATGGAGAGACTCTAGTGATCAAGAAAAAAGAACGATTATTAACCCTGCGAATGGCAAGGGTATAGCATATGCACCTGAGGGAACGATTGAGGATGCAAAATACGCGATAGAAGTGGCAAGAACGGCTTTCGATAGCGGAATTTGGTCAGCAACATCCACTGCTGAAAGGGCATCATATTTATTTAAAATAGCAGATGAAATTGATAAAAATATGGAAGAATTAGTATACCTTGAAACAATGGATAATGGAAAAACATACCGTGAGGCAGAAGGAGATATTGGAGATGCAGCGGCTTGTTTTCGCTATTATGCCGGATTGATTACAAAGCCAGATGGTCAAACATATCATGTAGCCGATCCGATGCAAGCGATGGTTGTAAGAGAGCCAGTTGGTGTTTGTGGATTAATTGTTCCATGGAATTATCCGCTATTGATGAGTGTATGGAAAATTGCACCTGCTTTAGCAGCTGGAAATACAATTGTGTTTAAACCTTCTGAAGTGACACCGATCACTGCAACAAAACTATTCGAAATCCTTGAAAAAGTAGGGCTACCAAAAGGTGTTGCCAATATGGTAATGGGGGCCGGTCCAATAGTAGGAAATGAAATTGCAGCGAGTAATAAAGTGGACATGATTTCCTTTACAGGTGGAACAAAAACAGGTAAGCACATTATGAGAACAGCGGCAGATAATATGAAAAAGATTTCGTTAGAACTTGGAGGGAAATCTCCAAATATTATTTTTGCAGATGCAGATTTTGAGACCGCTATTGATTATGCTCTATTCGGTATTTATGCAGGTAGCGGACAAGTATGTTCAGCAGGATCAAGAATCCTTGTAGAAGAAAAGATTTATGATAAATTTGTTAATAGTTTTGTAGAGCGAGCACAGCAAATTAACGTTGGGCCTGGTGATAATCCAGAATCAGAAATGGGGCCACTTGTAAGTCAAGAACATATGGAAAAAGTATTACGCTATATTGAAATTGGGAAAGACGAAGGTGCAAACGTTGCTTGCGGAGGTAGACGAATAATGGAGGATGGAAAAGGTGATGGTTTCTTTATTGAACCAACAGTCTTTGTCAATGTAAAACCTGATATGCGCATTGTCCAGGAAGAAATCTTCGGTCCTGTTGTAGTAATTCAAAAGTTTAAAGACGAACAGGAAGCAATTGAGTTGGCAAATGGTACAGACTATGGTTTGGCTGGAGGAGTATTTACAGTTGATGGTGCAAAAGCAATGCGTGTGATTCGCAAACTTCGCGCAGGAATTACGTGGATTAATAGTTATCATCCAACATATAATGAGGCACCTTGGGGCGGATATAAGCAAAGTGGTATAGGTCGTAGTCTAGGAACTTTTGGGTTAGAAGAATTTCAAGAAATTAAGCAGATTAATATAAATCTAGAAGTAGAGCCAATAGGTTGGTTTGCAAATAAAAAAAATGTAGGAGTGAATTAGATGGAAACGAACGTGAAAAATAAATTGAATGAGAAAGAATCAAATGTAAATGAGTATATTACGAAAGTACTACAGTTAATTGAAAAAGAAAAGGTTACTGAAGAAGAGGCAAACTGGATTCAAAAAGAAACAGTAGACGGATTTAGAAAGCATGTAAACCCTGGTTTTCTTGCTTATAGAAAAACAGTAACAAAAGATGGACAATTTGCAGCAGTAGAGTGGTCAGATGAAGGATCTTGTTTCATGGATATTAACGGTAAAAGATATATTGACTGTTTAGGTGGATTTGGAATTTATAATGTTGGTCACCGTAATCCGAAAGTGGTAAAAGCTGTGACAGATCAATTAAAACGTCAAGCATTGCACAGTCAGGATTTACTGGATCCACTTCGAGCAATGCTTGCAAAGATTTTAGCGGATATTACACCTGGTGATTTGAAATACGCCTTCTTTACAAACAGTGGTACAGAAAGTGTGGAGGCAGCACTGAAACTAGTAAAAATGTATAGTGAGCGAACAACGTTCATTGCTACAACGCGTGCTTTCCATGGTAAGAGCCTTGGTGCTTTATCTGGGACGGCAAAAGGAATGTTCCGTAAGCCATTTTTACCATTAATTCCGGGTTTCCGTCATGTTCCGTTTGGCGATATTGAAATGATGAGAAAAACATTTGAGACATGTGCATTAGTAGGAGAAGATGTTGCAGCAGTTATTTTAGAACCAATTCAAGGAGAGGGCGGTATTATTTTACCTCCAGAAAATTATTTGAAACAAGTACGAGAGCTTTGTGATGAGTTTGGATCACTCCTTATTTTTGATGAAGTACAAACTGGAATGGGACGTACAGGAAAAATGTTTGCTGCAGAATTATATGATGTAGTGCCGGATATTATTTGTCTTGCGAAGGCGTTTGGTGGAGGTGTAATGCCGGCGGGAGCTATTGTTGCGAAAGAAACAGTATTCAAAAGTTGGTTTGAAAATCCATTTATGCATACAACGACATTTGGAGGAAATCCTCTTGCATGTGCTGCTGCAATTGCAACAATTCATGTATTATTGGAAGAGAAATTACCGGAACGAGCTATGGAAGTTGGGGAGTATTTCTTAAATGGATTGAAACAAGCTGCAGAAGGGCACGAAGATAAAATTTTTGAAATTCGTGGTCAAGGTTTAATGATTGGGATTGAATTCCATAAAGACGAGATTGGTTATGAAGTGTCAAAGGCGATGTTTGATCAAGGTATTCTTGTTGCGGGAACATTAATTAACTCAAAAACAATTCGTATTGAACCATCCCTTACAATTAGTTATGAAGAAGTAGATACAGTTATTAATACGTTTAAATCTGTGCTAACTCAAGTAAAAGTAAAGTAAAAGTAAAGTGAATTTTGTATAAGGTTATATGTGAATTCAAACGATTGAAACTATAATTAGAATAGATTTACCTGTATGTTATTACAGGAAGGCAGTGTAACGAAAAGTTACACTGCCTTTTTATTACATTTTTTATTGTAAGTATTTACATATAATTTGTCTTAGTGTACTATTTAACTAACACACTAAGACAGGAGGGGAGAAATGAAAATCGAGTTTTCTCCAAATACACCAATTTACATTCAGGTAATGGAATACATAAAGAAAGAAATTGTAACGGGTCATTTATTGCCTGGCGATAAAATTCCCTCCGTACGTGAATTAGCGAGTGAATTACAAGTAAATCCAAATACGATTCAACGTACATTCCAAGAGTTAGAGCGGGATGGAGTTGTTGTAACACGTAGAGGAATGGGGCGATATGTAACGAATGAAGGGGAGAAAATTATGGAGCTGCGAAAAGATATGGCGAAAGAATTACTTCATTCTTTTATAGATGGAATGGACAATTTAGGTTTTTCAGAAGAAGAAATTCTTACAATCCTTCGTTCTTCATTACATGAGAAAAGGGAGGAGAGCGAATGACAGAGTTATTAAAAATAGAAAATCTATGGAAGCGGTACGGATTAAAAGCAGTGATCCGTGAGCTAAACATAGAGATTACAGAAGGAAAAATCGTTGGGCTTGTTGGAGATAACGGAAGCGGGAAAACGACGTTATTAAAAATGATTGCAGGATTGCAGCACCCTTCTGAAGGCAGCATAGTAATTAACGGTAAAAAAGTAGGGTTAGAGACGAAAGAAATCGTTTCATTTATGTCTGATAAGCCAATCTTTGATGATTGGATGACGGTAAAAGATTCTTTATTTTTCTATCGAGATTTTTATAAAGACTTCGACATTCAAAAAGCGGTAGATACGATTGCGGAATTTAAAATACCGTTAGAAGAAAAAATTACAGCTTTATCAAAAGGTATGGTTGAAAAGCTACAAATTATTTTAACGTTTTCGAGGAAAGCGAAGTTATACGTACTAGATGAACCGCTTGGCGGAATTGATCTCGTTTCTAGGGAGCATGTACTTGAGCTAATCCTTAAATTTTATCGTGAAGATTGTACGCTGCTTATATCAACTCATTTAATAAGAGAAATTGAAAATATATTTGATGAAGTAATCTTTTTGAAAGATGGAGAAATAATATTGCATGAAAATGTGGAAGAACTACGATTTCAAAAGGGGAAAGCAGTACATGAGCTGTTTAAGGAGGCCTATGAGAAATGAGTCAGCTTTTTCTTTATCTGTATAATTGTAATAAGAGAAAAATAGCCATTATTTACTT
This sequence comes from Bacillus sp. DB-2, assembly GCF_003315125.1. Classification (NCBI taxonomy): domain Bacteria; kingdom Bacillati; phylum Bacillota; class Bacilli; order Caryophanales; family Bacillaceae; genus Bacillus; species Bacillus sp. DB-2. The sequence goes on from NZ_QNRN01000007.1 coordinate 68,327, forward strand.
CGGATTTATTACAGTTTCATTAATTCTTTTATTTAATATGAAAGGAGTTTCAGGAGCTAGAATTTCAGGTAGGCAAGATATAATCATTATTATATTTTTTATCGTACTAGGTATAAATGGATTCGCAATTCTTCTAACAGGTATATCGTCTTTTCGAAAAATGCTAAAAAACTCTATGCTACGTTGTACTTCTATTTCAGCACAAAAATATATAGCTGCAAATGTTTTATTTTGTGTACTACTCTTTATGATTTTGCTAGGAATAGGAATCATTTTTCTATACTATTTTTCTTTAAATATTTATAATGGAAAAACAGATTTAGGTGTTCAGCAAGCAATCCACAGTTTATATGATTATGGAATATTACATCATATGTTATCTATTTTCTTATGGGGACTAGATTTTGTTAATATGCTAGTTTCTATTTATTTAATTATAGTAATTACGAAGCTATTCAATGTGAAATCATCGATGAGTAAGATTGTTTGCGTAATCTTATTCGTTGTTTTTATCGCATTTAATGGGGGAATAACATATATCTTTCAGCAAATAGAAAAGTATGTGTTTGCCATAAATAATATTGGATTTATAGATCAAAATGGCTTTTTAAATACATCATTTTATTCTGGTACAGATATTACAGTTTTAAATCTATGTTTTAACTGTTTATTAACAATTATATTATTAGTAGTTACAGGGCGCATCATCGACAAAAAACTAGAAGTTTAAAGGAGGAATCATCATTGGGAAATGTAGTAGTGAAATTAGAAAATGTCCGAAAAAAAATCGGTAGAACAGAAATTATTCGGGGCTTATCATTTGAGGTTCGTGAAGGAGAGGTATACGGATTCCTTGGACCGAACGGTAGCGGTAAGACGACGACAATTCGTATGATGACAGGTCTTATTTCTATGACAGAAGGCGATATTACAATTTGTGGTCATAGTATTCGCACAGAGCGTGAAAAGGCGCTAGAGCAAATTGGAGCGATTGTAGAAAATCCCGAGCTATATGATTATATGACTGGAATGCAAAATTTAAAGCATTTTGCGAACATGGCGATTACCCCAATTAGTAAAGAGCGCATCGCTGAAATTGTAAAGCTTGTTGAATTAGAGCATGCAATTCATAAAAAGGTAAAAACATACTCACTTGGTATGAAACAGCGTTTAGGAATTGCACAGGCGTTACTTCATCAGCCGAAAATATTAATTTTAGATGAACCGACAAATGGATTAGATCCGGCTGGTATTCGCCAAATCCGTGATTATTTACAACGTTTAGCGAAAGAAGAGAATATTGCTGTAATCGTATCAAGTCACTTATTAAGTGAAATTGAACTAATGTGTGATCGCGTCGTTATTATTAAGCAAGGTGAGTTTGTACAAGAGTACAACTTACACGAACAAGCGAAACATGATGAGACAGTCGTTGTAGCGTTTGAAGTAGATCAAGTACAGAAAGCAAATGAAATCATTAAAGGTAAGGCGCAAGGAAATGTCATTGCAGTATCTGTAACGAAAGAAGAAATTCCACAACTTGTAAAGAAACTTGTGAATGACGATGTGCTTGTATACGGAGTTAACGTTCAAAATAAAACGTTAGAGGATGAGTTCTTAGCAATTACAGGGGGAGTGAAAGCGTAATGTTTAAATTAATTCAAAATGAATTTTTAAAGTTGCATGCGAAAAAAGGTATGTATATTTTAATTGGTGTCATTGCAGTATTGGAGATTTTGGGAGTTTTAGCGATGCTGAAATGGGGAGACGGAAGTGAATTTAAAGGATCATATTTAGATTTTGCAAGTTCAGAGATTGGTTTAATTACTTTATTTGCAACAATTTTTGGAATTACGATTGCTTCACGTATGATTACTGATGAGTTCCAAAAAGGTACAATTAAGCAGTTATTAATTCGTCCAAGAAAAAGAATTACCGTTTTATTCTCTAAATATATTACAGTGTTACTTACTATAGTATTTATCATATTTGCTAGCACGTTAATTGCAATGATTATTGGCGGAATTGTAAAGGATGGTAGTAAAACAGAATTAACGTTAGGAATCGTAATGAAATCTACTTTATATCAAGTACTTTCACCGTTCTTCTTTGCGACGCTTGCATTTTTCTTAGCAAACGTATTTAGAAAGTCTGTATTACCATTGATTATTACGATGTTCCTCTTCTTTTTACAAGGACCAATTAATATGGTACTGATGATGTTTGCAAAAGGTGTAGCGAAATTTGTGGTATTTTTCCATTTGAATTTAAGTGCTTACGATAGTAATAAATTAGTAAGTGGCGGAGCAGAACCACCATTTACAGAATTTACGTTTACAACCTCATTATTACTTGTAGTTGCATACTTTGCTGTATTACTTGTAGCATCAAGTGTATTATTCCAAAAACGTGACGTATTATAATAAAAGAAATCCCCGCTTGTAAAAACGGGGATTTTTATTACATAACGTTCCCCTAGATTTCAACTGGAAGAACAGTAATACGGTATTTTAAATAAAACGTACTATATATTTTAAGAGATATGTTGATTGAAATTATTTGAGGAAAATAGGAAGATTTTCAACTATATTCATATTATAATTTAGTTGTTCGGCCATTTGTGGGGGATGAACAAAACCCCCACTGATTAAATTTTCACTTTATATCATCTCTGGAGGTGTTCCATATGCAACATGCATTTTCACGTATAAGGCTACGTAGTTTTTTTGGATGGATGATTATAGGGATGTTCCTGACGATGATTCCATTAAGGTTATCAGGTGCTTCTGACAATACGATAGAGTTACTGTCACAAATATCAATATTTTTTGCATTTCCACTATTGTGGCTATATTTAAAAACAAGTAAAAATAATGTTGTTTTTAAAAGCTTTTTTGATAAGCCTGGACGTTTACATTGGGGGTTAATTGTATTAGCAACGATCATGGGAATGATTTTTGCAGTCGGTATATCCCAAATTCAATTTTATATTTTAGCACATACTTTACCTAATTTCTTAGTTACCATGTTAGAAGATGGAAATGTAATTAATACGAGTAACATATACATGACGATATTTACTTTCATTTCAGCATGTGTATTAGCCCCAATAATGGAAGAGGTTATTTTTAGAGGTTTTTTCTTGCAGCGAATGGCTTACAAATGGGGGATTAAACGAGCGGTTATTATATCCTCTCTTATTTTTGGACTAGGACACTTTGATGTTATCGGTGCTTTCATGTTCGGTGTTATTATGTGCCTTCTATACATAAAGACAAAAAATATATGGACGAATATTGCTGTGCATGCTCTAAATAATTTGATTGCAACGAGTATGCAATTTGTAGGTGGAGATGGAAGTGACGCAATCTCGATTACTGAATTACAAGCACAAAGTAATTTATGGATCGGCTTTGGTCTTGTGATTATCGGTTTATTATGGTTCATTCCTTTTACTTGGAACCAATGGCGTACAGTAAAAGAAGTTGGTGTGCCACCGATTCGTTTCATAAATGAAGAAAAGGTAGTGAATACATCAGAAGAAAATGAAATATATAGCCAAGTGATAGTAACAGATAGATTGATGGCTGTAGAACTACCTGATGAAGCTGTAAATAAGCTTCGGTTAGAAGAAAATGATTATGTAACAGTTTCTGTAGAAGAAGATAAAATTGTTATAAAGAAAGCGCATAATAGATAATTAAAAAGTAGCTCCTAAAGAGCTACTTTTTAATTTGTAATAATCTCTACACGAAAATTATTACCGTTCTTTACATATTTAATATCTGTAACGATCCGAACAGTTTTTAGAAGTTCAACTTTTTCACCAATTCGAGGGATGGTCGGAACATTGTCCCAAATACCAAGCAAGTCATCTAATTGTGCCGTTTTTTCATAAAACCAGATTTTCAATGTAAAGCCCCTTTCTCGAACTTTATGTATTTTAATACATGATATATCATTTTTATTCTTAATGTAAGGGGTTTTTACTCTTTTTGTGAATAAAGATGAATTAATCTTCTGGGAATATATGTTCAATGTCCGGAGTAAGAGCTACTTCTGATAATACGATATGAGAAACTGTCGTTGCATATGAAGAAACATCATTTATAAATTCTTCAAGTTCAACGAGTGAAGGAACAGAGATTTTTACAATGTAGCATAAGCTTCCTGTTACTCGGTAACAAAAACTTGCAGATGGATAAGACTGAATAAACTGTTGCATACGTGTTGTATCACCATTTTTTAAAGTGATTTCTAAAATACAATCTAAAACAAGTCCTGCTTTTTTATAATTGATATCGATTGTGTATTTTTGAATAATCCCTTCACTTTCAAGTTTACGTACACGTTCTGTAGTAGACGGAGCCGATAAGTTTACTCGTTTTGCTAATTCACGCATCGAAAGGCGGCTATCATTATATAATTCATTTAAAATTTTTCGATCAACACGGTCTAATTGCATTTGTAAATATACCTCCAGTAAAATGATAATTTTTGTAAAGAAAAATTAAAAATTAAGATTCATATGAAATGTAAAGTGAACTTTATTTATTTTACAATAAAAAAGAAGGAAATAGGAGGGGAAATGATGGAGAGAATTACATTATCAAATGTAGGAGATACAAAGTTTCAAAAATTATTAGGTCATAATCCAGATATATTAAATTCGTGGAGTACGTTAGAGAATACACTGTATAGTACAGGGGCCCTTTCCGTAGAGTTAAAGGAGCAAGTAAGAAGAACATTAGCGTTTGGGAATGAATGTCCGTACTGTATGGCAAAGGGAAAGCCGGATGATATACAAAAAATAGAAGAAATTAGCGTAGCCGTTACTTTTGCACATGCATTTGTTCATGACCAAAAGGCGATAGATGATAATATGTTTCATATATTAAAACAATATTGGACTGAAAAAGAAATTGTAGAGCTTTGTGCCTATATTTGTTTTATTACTGCTTCGCAGCAACTTGGTTTTCTGTTTCAATTACAGCCCAATTAATTAGGAGGATATTATGCTTAATCAAGCAGCACTTATAATCATTGATGTACAGGAAGCATTTAACTTACCATACTGGGGCGTGAGGAATAACCTTTTGGCGGAAGAAAATATGAAAAGTTTGTTAGAAGAATGGAGAAAAAGAAAACTACCAGTTTTTCATATTCAACATGTAAATAAAGAAAATGTTCAATCGATGTTTTATCAACATGCGGAAACGGTAAACTTTAAAGAAGAAGTGCAACCAATGCCAGATGAAATAATTATCCAGAAATCCGTTAATAGCGCGTTCATTGGGACAAATTTGGAAGAACAATTAAGAGAACAAAAATGTAATACGGTAGTGATTGTAGGATTAACAACAAATCATTGTGTGGAGACTACAACACGGATGGCAGGTAATTTAGGGTTTACAACGTATTTAGTGAGCGATGCGACGGCTACATTCAATCGTAAAGGTCTGGACGGGACAGAGTATAGTGCAGAGGACATTCACAATATGACACTTGTAAACTTACATGATGAATTTGCCAAAATCGTTACGACTGAAGGTGTTTTAAAATTATTTCAAGAAAATAATTGTGGAATTATGTAGAAAAAAATAAGAATATTTCGTATAATCTAAGTATAATCATTTTGAAAATAGGGGTGGCATCATATGGAGCAAATTTCAGTAAAGAAAATAGAAAAAGTACTCGTTTTAGCAGGAGAGGATAAACAAAAGCAAAAGGAATTTTATGAATTGCTCTTATCAACGGAGTTTTATGTTGCTGGTTCACTTGAAGCAGAAGACGGGGCAACGGAAGGAACACTTCGTTTGCGTCATTTCCAAGGAGAGGGTAGATGGATCGTTCCGTTCTTTACACAATTGAAATTTGTAAAAGATGTGTTGCCAGAAGGTACGCCCCTTATTACGATACGTGGAAAAGAATTATTTGGTGGCATTGAGAAGGATGCAACAGCTGTATTAAATGTTGGTACTGATATAAGTAAAACATTTATTCCAGAAGAGATTTCAGATATCTCATCTGGACGGATTTTTAATTATTATAAGTAAAAGGAAAAGCTTAGCAGCTTTTCCTTTTTAATTTGAACATGGAGTGGCTATACCAGAAGAAATAGAAACAGTTTTGTTAGTTGTATTTATTGTTGCTGTAGCTCCGAGGGGAATACCGATATTTGGACTTATATGTCCAATCGGTAAGCCGAATAATACAGGTATATTATATGGCGTGAAATATTCATATAATATTGTTTGCAATGATTGAGATGGCTTAGAAGGGTTGCAGTCGTGACAACTTGTAAAAATAACGCCACTGCATTCATTAAACTGTCCAGATAAAAGTAGTTGATTTAACATCCGGTCAATGCGGTACGGTTCTTCACCAATATCTTCAAGCAATAAAAGTTTATTTGACGTATTTATCTCATAGGGCGAGCCAATTATACTTGTTAACACAGTTAAATTCCCTCCAACTAATGTGCCTGTAACTGTACATGGAGAGGTAGGTACGATACATTCTGATGCATATAAGATAGATGAATACGGATGGAATAGTTGATTGAAAGAAGATAAGGAGAGAGAATCTATACCTTTTCCTAATTCTTCAATCATTGGACCATGAAAAGTAACCAGCTCCGCATAACGTGAAAAGGCAGTATGTAAAGCCGTAATATCGCTATATCCCCAAAAAATCTTTGGATTCCGTTGAATGATTTCATATTGAATGTAAGGGAGGAGACGAGCGCTGCCGTAACCACCTCGTGCACAAAAGACTGCTTTGACCTCAGTATTTGTAAATGCTTCATGTATATCATCAAGACGAACTTGATCACTTCCAGCTAAATATCCATATTTTTCATAAACACTCTTTCCAATTATTACGGATAATCCCATCTCTTGTAATACGTTCACACCTTTTAATATATTCTCAAGTGTTGGTGGGCCAGACGGTGCAATAACCATTACTGTATCACCTTTTTGCAACGCATTTGGATAAATCATTGTTCTCAGCCTCCTTCTCTTTCAATATATTCGCTTGAGCGAAAGTTCAATCCTTGTAAAAGAAGGGGAAAGCATGTCATATAAAGAAGGTATAGGGAAAGTAGGAGGGAAAATGATGTTTACAAGTCGAGTAATAGATATATTACAAATTAAGTATCCGATCATTCAAGCAGGTATGGCAGGAGCGATTACAACGTCAGAACTTGTTGCAGCTGTGAGTAATAGCGGAGGATTAGGTACGCTTGGAGCAGGGTATATGAGCCCAGAACAAATCCGTGAAGCGATTTATAAAATAAGGGAACTAACAAATAAGCCTTTCGGTGTTAATTTACTTTTAACGAAAGAGATACAGATAGAAGAAGAGAAGGTAAACGAGGCGAAAGTATTACTTAGTGGAGTGAATAGAGAATTAGGTATAGAGGAAGAAAAGACTTTAAAGCTTCCAAAAAGCTATAAAGAACAATTACAAGTATTATTAGAGGAAAAGGTACCAGTCGTTAGTTTTGCATTTCAAACATTAGAAAAAGAAGAAATAGATGATTTGAAAAAGGAAGGGATAAAAGTTATCGGAACAGCTACCCATGTAGCGGAAGCGAAAGCACTTGCTAAGTTAGGGGTAGATATTATTGTCGGGCAAGGTAGCGAGGCAGGAGGGCATAGAGGAACGTTTATTGGGAAAGAACAAGATGCGATGATTGGTACATTTGCATTAATCCCGCAATTAGTAGCGGAAGTACCTCATATCCCGATTGTTGCAGCAGGTGGTGTAATGAATGGGCAAGGGCTTGTTGCGGCATGTGCGTTAGGGGCAGAAGCTGTTCAAATGGGATCAGCCTTTTTAACGAGTGAAGAAAGTATTACGCATGACGTGTATAAAGAGGCGATTTTACATAGTACAGATACGAGTACAACGGTAACCCGTGCGTTTTCCGGGAAATATGCACGGGGTATTCGTAATGAATTTATAGAGAAACATGAAGGAAGAGAAGAGAATTTACCGATGTATCCAGTGCAAAACGTATTAACTTCAAAAATACGTCAAGAAGCAGCGAAGCAAAATAAGGAAGAGTATATGTCGCTTTGGGCGGGACAAGCATCATCATTAGCACGAACGGAATCAGCTCAGCACGTAGTGAAACGTGTCATGAAAGAAGCAGAGAACGTAATTGAACAATTACAAGATGTATATAAAAAAAGACCACTTGAATAATTCAAGCGGTCTTTTCGTTAGTTTGCTTTATAAAATTGTTGGATAGCTTCGTCGATGTAAACCCAGCCTTTCCAACCTAAGTGCATATGATCTTTTAAGAAGTACTTATCATATTCATGATTTGAGAAATCAGCAATTGGATAGCCAGCTTGCTTAATTTGCTCATGAACTTTATTGTAGTATAATTCGCGTTTTTCTTTCGGGAAGCCAGCGTAATCATACCAAGGACCTTTTACAGGAACAGAAATGAAGAGCGGTTTTGCGCCAGATTGTTTTAATAAATCAAGTACAATTTGTAAATCTTCATATTCTGGTGATTGGTCATAAGCATCATTTTTTAAGTAACCTTCACGTTGTTTTAATTTCTTCTTAATTTTGCTATTGAAGTAATCATCTTCGATACCATATTCGTTAGAGCTTGATTCTACTGCACCTGTTTGATCAGCATGCTTACGAGCTTCTTCCCAGTTCATTTGTTTCAATGATGGATCAAGCTGTTCTTTATGTGGCTTAATATTAAACATAGCTGTAAATAAGTCTTTACGATCTAGAATGTTACGATAAATATAAGCGAAAGGTTTAGCAGCAAGTGCTTTTACTTTATACTTTGTATCATCGTAGGCGATACCTTCAAGTGAAATTTTTAATAAAGTTTCTTTTTTAACAATCTCAAAGTTTAATAAGCGTTTTGCAATTTGTTTTTTCATTTCAGGTTTTAAATCATCGTTGAAAATGAAGTGGTAACCTTGTTGTTTTGAAAAGTTAGGTGCAAAGTGTGTCTCATCAATACCTTGTGGTACAAACCATTGCGGAGAAAGAACGAATATCATTTTCTTATCTTTCAATTGATCCATTGTAGATGCGAAGTTTAATACATGTACAAGGTCTTGTGTTCCACCGCGCCCAAGTAGGAATGGTGTGAATCCTTCAGGCTTTACTTTGAAATAATTCGATGGATGGAAAGCATCCATACGTGCGAATTCCGATGAACCGTACATCGGAAGATATTTCGGGTCTGCTAACATCTTTTGCTGTAAAATCATACTTTGAATCTTTTCTTCTTTTAAAGAAGTCGCAGCTTGTTCTACTTTCTCATCACTTAAAAGTGGAAGTAGGAAGCGCGTTGGAATAAGTAAGAATACAGCAAAAAGGGCCAATGCTAAAAGCATCGGACCAAATTTTACTTTGTTCATCGGATTTCTTCCAACTTTTTAATAACCATATTTGGTGTAGCCCATTCATCGCGGTCAAAATCAGAAATAGAAACTTCAATCTCTAAACGCTCTTGGAATTCTACTAATAAAGATACTACAGCGAAAGAATCAAGAATACCTTCTTCAAATAATTGAACATCTAAGTTTTCTTTCACAATATCGTTTTCACATACTTCTTCTAAAATATCTAATACTTGCTCTTTGAATTCTGCCATTTTTAAAATCTCCTTTATATCCGAAATATATTATATGTGCAACTTCTTAATGGGATAAGAAGGGTGCATTAAAAGTATCTGTTAAGGTGTCCAGAGAAGATCAGGAAACCGAAACATACAACGTGGAACGTAATTACAATCGCAAGGACGTGTGTAAATTTATTGTTTGGCCAAAACTTATGCTTCTTGTTTTTTCGTTCGAAAATATCGAATAAAATAAACAGTGCGGCATGATATAGACCATAAATAACATACTGCGCAACAGCGCTTCCTTGGATGTGCCAAATTCCCATAATGAAAAAGTTTAAAAATGCACCGATATACGAAATTGTGTAACGGTTCTTAATTAACTTTTTCTTCGTTGCAAAAAAGACGAAACGCATGTAAATAAAATCACGGAACCAGAATGATAAACTCATGTGCCAGCGGTTCCAGAAGTCTTTAATGTTACGACTAAGGAATGGCTTATTAAAGTTTTCTGGAGTTTTAATTCCCATCATGTAACTGATACCAATTACGAACGCACTATAACCTGCAAAGTCAAAGAATAACTGCATGCTAGTAGCGTACATAAAAATCACATTAGATAAAAGTGTATCTTGATTGGCGAATACTGCCTTTACAAGATATGTTGTTATCAAGTGCGCGATTATAAATTTATACAGAAAACCTTGGAAAATACGGTTAATCCCTGTATATAGTAACTTTTGATATTCCTCAGCACTAGGCGGCTTTTGAATATCTTTTTGGAATCTACGGTAACGATCGATAGGTCCACTTGAAATCGCAGGGAAGAATAAAACGAATTCCCAGAAATTAAAGAAGGAAAGTTCTTTAATTAAATTATCACGAACTTCAAAGACCATCTGTACAGCTCTAAATGTTACGTAAGACATACCTGCGAAAACAATAAAATGCAATTCAGGTACAAACGGTGCGATTTTTGCCAAAATAAGCGGTAAAATCGATAAAATAACAGCTATACAAAACGTGAATGTACTATTATTTTGTTTTCTTAAAATTAAATAGCCTTTAATAAGGGCATATTGCCAAATAATAAATGCGGCTAACATGATTGCTTGCTTCGGTTTATCAGAGAAGATAATAACGAGCATTACTAATGTTAAAACGGCATTATATTTACGCAACATTTTACCTTTTAATCCAGCTATGATAGTAGGTATTAATAAAATGCCTACTATAGCGAAAAAATAAAATGATCCATATGCGGTCATGCTGTAACCTCACTCAATAATTTTTTGCGATCTACCTTTCCATTTGGTGTCATTGGAATAGAAGATTGATACATGAATTTACGTGGAATCATGTAATTTGGTAATCGCTCATTGAGTTCTTTTTTGATTGCAGATGTTAATTTGAATTCTTTTTCAAACGAATGCTCTCCAGGAACAACAACCGCTAATAAGTAATCATATTTTTCACCTTTTTTAATTGGAACAACAACTGCACCTTCTACGTAAGAACACGCGCGAAGATGATGTTCGATTTCTTCTAATTCCATTCGATAACCATGAAGCTTAATTTGGAAATCAAGACGACCATTATAGAATAGAAGACCATTTTCTACATAGCCAGCATCACCTGTTTTATAGGCGCGCTCACCATCAATCATGGTAAATACTTTTTCTGTTAATTCAGGGCTTCCTAAATAGCCAACGCTTACGCTTGGACCGACAATTACGATTTCACCTTTTTCACCGTCAGGTGCAATTGTACCATCTTCTTTCATAATAAGAAGGCAACAGTCTGATTTACAGTAGCCAACTGGAAGTGATTTGTATTGATCAAGCACTTCTTCTGTAACGTGAATGCCTGTTACAGCAACAGTAGCTTCTGTTGGACCGTACGTATTCATAATTGCTGCTTTCGGGAAACGCTCAATTAATTTTCTAGCTACTTCATTTGGTAACACTTCACCGCAGAATAAGAATGTTTTCATGTTTGGTAGCATACTTTCAGAGAAAGAGGCTTCCATTAAACACATTTCTGCGAAAGATGGTGTCGAAGTCCATACTTGTATATCCGATTGCTCTAAAGAAGCAAACAAGTCTTTTGGACGTGCAATCATGTCTTTATCGATTGCCCAAAGTGTACCACCTGTTACTAATGATGGGTAAATATCCATTACAGATAAATCGAATGAGAAAGGTGCTTGGTTTAAGAATACTTGCCCTGTTTGTAAGTTGAAATCTTCTACAGCCCATTTTGTAAAGCTAACAAGACAGTTATAAGTAATCTGAACCCCTTTCGGATTACCTGTACTTCCTGATGTGTAAATAATGTAGAAGTTCTCATCACCTTTTACCGCATGTTCAGGATTTGGAGTATTCCCTTTATGAGTAAAGAAAATATCTTTTAAGTTATCTTCACTTGTAATGCGAACTGGTAAGTCCGTTACCGTTACTTCTGCCCCTGATAACAGTAATTTCGCACCAGAACTTTCAGCAATACGTTGTACACGATCAGCTGGAATAGATAAATCTACAGGAATGTAAGCATGTCCAGCTTTTACACAACCTAAAAAGTTAATAATCATTTCAGGTTGCATATGGCCATAAACCATAATTGGTGAACGATCATCTGGATACTCAGAAGAAATCCAATGTGCTAACGCATCAGAATCTTCCTTTAATTGTTTGTACGTAATTTTCGCATCTCGCCAAACAAAAGCGGTTTGATCAGGCGTTTCTACAGCCCACTTTTCAATTTGTTCTAATAACTTCATAACGTTCCCACCCTAGAATTCATTGTAAATAAATGTACTTGTGTTTGTATCATGGAATCCATACAACCAAAGTAATGCAAATAAAATTGCAAGGTAATAAACCGTCTTTGCAACCCATTGTGTGAGTGGTTGAGACCATATCTCTTTTAATCTTTCCATGTCTTTCCCTCGCTTAATGAAATAATAGCTCTTTGTAGGTATCATGTCCTACATGATTGTGAAAAAAACAAAATCCCACATTTTAGGTAAAAATAAGTCAAAAGGCTCTTTTCTGATATTAGCACTAAATACTAAAAAAGAAAATCCCTAACTTAGCAATTATATTACATTCAGCATGAATTTGTAATGGGTTTGACATGTAAATAGGAAGTGGATTGTGTGAAGGCGAGAAAATATAATATTTGTTTTGTTATTCCTGAATTGGAGTGGGTTAATAATCACTGGGTACTTAGTACATTTTCAAGGTATAGAGCCTTTTAAAAGGAGGTAATTATTATGAAAAGAGAGTGGAGGAGTGTTATTTCAGAGGAAAATATCATTAAATGGAGACGGCATTTCCATAAGTATCCGGAATTATCGTTTCATGAAAAAGAAACTTCGCAATTTATATATGAAACATTATGCTCATTTTCTTCTTTTGAAGTAACGAGACCAACGCAGTACAGTGTGCTAGCAATTAAAAGAGGAAGGCAACAAGGAAAAGTAGTTGCGATTCGAGCTGATATAGACGCATTACCAATTCAAGAAGAGACACTAAAGCCATATGGATCGGTTAATAAAGGTGTAATGCACGCATGCGGGCACGATGCACATACAGCTATTTTATTAAGTACAGCAGAGACGCTAGCAAATATGAAGGAAGATTTTGCAGGCGAAATCCGTCTGTTCTTTCAGCACGCAGAGGAAGTGTATCCCGGTGGTGGACAAGAAATGGTGGAGGCCGGTGTTATGGACGGCGTCGATTATGTAGTAGGTTTGCACGTTATGTCTGGATTAGAAAGTGGAAAGATAGGAATTGTATATGGCCCTATGATGGCAGCACCAGACGTATTTACAATTGAAATTTTAGGAAAGGGTGGTCACGCGGCACGACCAGAAGAAACGATAGATCCTATTGCTATCGGAGCACAAATTATTACAAATTTACAACATATCGTATCAAGAAATACAAGTGCTTTTATGCATAGAGTAGTGTCAGTTACACAATTTCATGGGGGGATGGCCGATAATATCATTCCTAGTGCAGCAGCTTTAATGGGAACTGTTCGATCTTTTAATCAAACATTAAGAGAGGAAGCAAAAGAGAAAATTGAGCAAATTGTAAAAGGAATTACAGAAGCACATGGGGGAGATTATACATATACGTATCGTTACGGATATGATCCAGTTGTTAATAATGAGTACATTACGAAAATAGTAGAAAAAAGTGCGATAAAATTGTTCGGAAATCAGCGTATTGTGCATCTTGAACCTTCTATGGGAGGGGAAGATTTTTCAGCGTATTTAAGAAAAGCACCTGGTTGTTTCATTAAATTAGGAACAGGGAATAAAAATATTGATACTTGTTATCCACATCATCATCCGAAATTTGATGTGGATGAATCGGCTTTAATTAATGGAGTGGAACTATTTTTAGAGGCAACTATAAGACTACTAGAAATTGATAAAGCATAAAAAAAGGCAACTGCACTCTATTGCAGTTGCTTTTATTTCTTCCGTCAGAGAGGGCTGAGAAAGAACTATGCTCATTTATAGTATATGAATAGCTAACGGACAAGCTTGTACATTTTAACTATTTTTAAAAAAATAGTTATTGACTTTGATAATCAATTTCAATTAATCTAATGGTATAATTGAAATTGATAATTATTATCAATAAAATAGATGAGGAACCTTAATGAGAAAAACATTTCACCTTTTACGAAGGGAATTAAAAAATAAAGATGTTGATAAGCATATTGAATGGCAACGAAATATAATTCGTTCTGAATATGTAGGTGAGAAGAGTACACTTCAAACAGAAAAAGAGATACAAGGTAAAAGGAGAGGTTCAGTTGAGTAAGTTAGTAATGATTTTTGCAAGTATGAGTGGAAATACAGAGGAAATGGCTGACCATATTGCGAGTGCGATTCGTGAAACAGAAAATGAGATTGAAGTAATTGATATTATGGATACACCAGAAGCTTCTATATTAGAGCAATACGACGGTATTATTTTAGGTGCTTATACTTGGGGAGATGGTGATCTTCCTGATGATTTTTTAGATTTTTATGATGCAATGGATTCTATTAACTTAACTGGTAAAAAAGCAGCTGCATTCGGTTCTTGTGATTCGGCTTATCCGAAATACGGGTTAGCGGTTGATATTTTAATAGAAAAGCTACAGGAGCGCGGGGCAGCAGTTGTGTTAGAAGGATTGAAAGTAGAATTAACGCCAGAAGATGAAGATGTAGAAAAATGTTTACAGTTTGGAGCTGAATTCGTAAAACACCTTTCTTAATGGCAGAAGGGAGATGAAGAGCAATTGCATGAAAAAATCTCAATCAAAACGATGACAGATTACCATTTGTATGATTTTATGCGTTGTCCACACAAATTTTATTTCCGTCATATAAAAAGAAGAGAACCTTCTTCATTTGAATGGCAACAAATAGCGCAAATGATTGTGAATCAAATTATTAATGAATATTACACGCTACCTGCGGGCCAACAAACGAAAATTGTACTTTTAATATTAATAGAAAAGTATTGGAAAAAAGTAAGGATTAATATGTTTGCTTCAAAGGCGGAGTACTATATTGTTTTAGCGAAGCTAACTGATCACTTATTACAGTTTGTTGAAAGGGATGATAGTCAGGCACCGCCGTTATTTTTATATGAGAAGTTTCAAACATATATGGAAGAGTTAGGTGTCCACATGTCATTGACATTTGAAGTTGGTGAGTGGAGTACTGAATCGTTTGTAATTAAAAAGTATGTTGTCGATGCGGATGAGGAAATGCTTGCTCTTTGTCAGAAGCTAATGACAGTATTCAGTTATAAAGCTTTCGGTATTCTTCCAGGGAAAATTGAAGTTATTAATTTAATAGAAGGAACTAAGTATGAGTACATTCCAAAGCAGGAAGATATTATAACTGGAATGGATGATTTATTTAGAATGAAAGAAATGTTGCAGCAACCTGAGCACTATACAGAGCGTCATTTTCGTTATGAGTGTATGAGTTGTGCGTTTCGTAGTGAATGCCAAAGGGAAGAAGTAAAGAAAGAAGCGAAGCAGAAGAAAAATATAGTACATTAAAGGATGCAAATTTGCATCCTTTTTTGTTATTGACATGAAAAGCTTTTCATCATTTACCGTATATTTGTAGCAGATTAATAAAGGGGGGAATAATCAATGAAAGATGAAATGAAAGTATTTCAATGGTTAAAAGAACAGAATGCTCCTTTTGGAATTCAACTGCAAATTTTACAGGCGTTTCAATTGTATAAAGTTATTGTTGAAATGGATAAAAAATTAATGATGTATGAGGAGAGAATTTAATCTCGTCCCTGTAGTATTGCTTTAAGCTGTTCTTCATTCTTCTTTAATGTTATTTCATTGTTTGTTTCAATGTTATAAATAAGGTTATGTAGTAAAGGGCTGTATTGATAAAAGGTAGTGATGCGGTGAATGAGTAATGGATCGCGGTGAGAAATAACTGCACTGTATTGTTCATATACAGATGTAGTAAACTCATGACCGAAATCATAATATAGCCCAGCGAAATCAAAAGCGGGATCGCCAATTTGAGCATCTCCAAAATCGATAACACCTGAAATGTTTTTGTGCAGGTTGTTAAATAAAATGTGATGATGTGTAAAGTCGGCATGAATGATTGCATTTTGAAAGGTAGATTTAGTTATACAGGTAAAGAAACTTTCGAATAAACGATTTAAGGCTAATTTCTGTAATGAAGTAAGACTATTAGTAAGATATTGATTTAATTTTGTTTGTAGTTCTTTCCAGTAGGTAAGTGTTTTTTCGATAGGGAACCCTAGCGTTTCAGTACGTTTTAAAGGAATACTATGTAAAGCCGCAAGGAAAGTGGCTAATTGTGTAATGATTGCTTTCAATTCTTTTTTCTCTAGCTCGGTAACTATTTCAGTTGTTAACGGTTCACCGTGAATGAGAGGATAATAGCTACAAAATGGAACGGTATTACAATTATTCTTATACAATAGTTTATACTTAGGGACTGCAATTTCTTGTAATGAATGAGAAAGAATAGTGCACAGTTCTTTTTCTAACGGAATTCGCTGTGCATATTCAAGTTTTCGCGGGAAACGAAATAGTAGTTCGTCATTTATAATAACCGCTATATTATCCCAACCTTCTTCATTTTGTTTATATGAATGTATAGAAAGACCGGGCAGAGCTTCTTTTATATATTGTTTGTAAGAGTCCATAATTGTTCCTCGTTTCTAAGTTAAAGGTAGGTTATTCCACTTTATGATATCAGAATTTTCTTTCTATATGTTAAAATATAACTATCATTATGGAGGAGGGTGGGGTGCATTACGAAGAAAAGAATATTAATCATTTCTCTATGTATCGCTTTTGGATTGTTTTGGTCATATAAAGAGGAGGTTTTTTCCACTTTTAAACCGATAGATCGCTACGAGTTAAATAAGGAATTAAAGAACAAAAGTATAGAAACTTTAACTCATAAAGAAAAGAAAAATGTAGGAGAACACTTTGTGACAGCGCAACTAGCAGTGTTTGAGTTTAATAATAAAGAAGATGTGAAACGAAAAGGTGAAGAAATATTTGTAAATAGAGGGTATGAACACATCGCTATCAACCTAATAAAACAAAATACCCCCTAAAATGAAAAAATGAGCTGACTTCTCAAAATAACTAACTATTGAGAAAGAAAATTTTCATTTGGGGGGTACTTCAAAACCTTAGCTTGATAGGTATGTGGTGCTACCCCATCGCTATCAAGCTAAGCTTATGCAAAGTCAATTTTAGGCGAGATTGTTTCTTTTTCTAAAGGGCAAGTGTAGGTGATTGAAAGATTTGCATACGAAATAAACCCTAACGGGTTTCACTTTTTTGAATTAAGCGGCTTGATTATCAGACATGGTACAATTGTAAACGACACCTAATATATCAAAGACCGTTTTTTTCTCATATCGATGAGATTTCCGCCCGTTTTGCTGTAGGAGATTGAACAGGCGGAGTAACACCTTTGATAGCTCTTGGGTGTTTTTTTGTATAGTTTGGAATAGAAGAAGAAAATAGTCTTTAATCATATATATGGCTTTATACTCACTAAGCTCTCGTTTTTTCTTCATGAGGAGCAATTGGCGCATTTGAAACATGATAGAAGAACAGAGTAGAATGGCAATCAATTGGCCATATAAATGGCACTCCAATCGTTCTGATTTTATCTTTTTACAATGATGGATTTGAAAGAATGACTTCCACGTTTTAAATAAAATTTCGATTTGCCAACGCAAAGAATACCAGTCATGTACCTGTCCCATCGGGACAATATCTGTAGAAGTGTTTGTCATATATACATTGATACCACTGAGTCGTTTACTACGAGGAGAATACTTCATTCCTTTCTTTTTTTCTCTTACAGCTTGATCTTGTAATCGTTTTTGTTGCTGTTGTTTTGTTAATCGATGGACAATTACACGAGCTGACACTTTATCAATCATTCCTACATAAGCATTAGCTATTTCCCATGTTTGTCCTGGCTGAAGGGAGTTCATTACCGTCTCCATATCTAACTGTATATACTCTGTACCTTTCTTAATTCTTCCATCTTGAAAATAATCAGGGTTAGGATTTTTTTGATAAATACGTGTATTCGACTTGATACGAGAAATATAGTAGGCCTCTTGATCTTGTATATATTGAAGGTCTTTTAAATGAAAATAACCTAAATCTCGGATACATAAATCATTCGCTGCCACAGTTGGGGCACACAGAGAGCCGTAAGTGCGATCATGTTGTTTACCTGGACCTGTATGAATATGTAGGAACTGTCCGCTTAACAAATCATACTCAAGCTGAATTTTTATCCCAGCTGTATGGCTGCATCCTCCTGCACCTGGATAAACCGATGAAAATACATCCGGGAGTTGAAATGCAGTTGAATCTAAGATACGAATACGCTTGAAAATAGAAGTATATGGAGAAGAAATTAGCTTAGCTGAAGATAACTTTTGGTTTAGAAGTTTGGCTAAAACTTGTTGTAGAAACTGGACGGCTGCGGCGTTAAATCTTTGATTTAGTCCTTCAGGACTGATGAGTACTTCTGTTGATACTTCTAAACAACTACATAACTGGGTTAAGGAAGTTTTTGCTACACTTTGGCTTAGCCATACGCATAAAGCTACTAACTCTTGTGCTTGATACTTACTTGTTCGCTGTACAAATCCAACATCTCTAGCTAGATTCTGTAAGGTATTTGGGGATAAAAGACTCTTTATCTCCTGTGCAAATAATTGTAAGTCGTCAGATACAGAATTAGACATACAAAAAACGCCATCCTTTCCTATAATTCTACAGTAAGAATAACGTCTTTTTTGCTTAATGAATAGTGTGAAACCTTAGCTTTATGGTAATGTGACCGTACCTCATGTAGTCACAGTTTTTATTTGTATTAAGACATTCGAAATGATTTGCCACGTAAAGCTGCTATGTAGCAAATAATAACTACTAAGCATAGGCTAACCATCACCAAATACAATTGTGGTGCAAAATGGATAATCAACCAGCCACCAAGCACTGGGCCTAAGAAGCCACCTAAGTTTTGAAATTGCATAAAACCAAGATATGTTGCTTTTTGATGCGCGGGTGCAATCATTTCGACTATAGCACTCGTCATTGGGAAAACAAAAATTTCACCAAGTGAGAACACAACCATACCGACAATAAAAAGTGTCCAATTATCAGCGAAGTGGAAGATTAACATACCAAGTGCTAATAGTCCGCCCCCGAAAATAAGACTTGTTTTGATTGCTACTTTTTCGCTTAAAATGCCGAGTGGCAATTGAAGAATTACGATTGTTGCAGCATTAATCACAATTAGAACTGAATATAATGCTACTCCGTCTGCCATAGTTAAATTAAGCAATTGTGGCATTGTTGCCTCTGTTTGCATATATACGAAATTGCAAATAACACTCGCAATAATGAGCAACATAAGTGTGCTATCTTGTAAAAGAACACGCATCAAGTCGCCAATATCTTGCGTAACATTGACCGTATTCTGCTCCTCTATACGTCGTAAAGTGATGACTAAGAAAATCGCATACAATAAGTACATCGTTGCAGTAATAAGGAATGGAAAACTTATTGATGATGCTTTTGAAATGACAATACCGAGCAAAAGGCCGATCACAGCTGATAAATTGATGGCAGTATATCGAATTGAAAATAGGCGACGACGCCTATCTTCGTCAGTATAGTCAATCATCAAAGCTTGTGAAGCTGGTTCAAAAAATGCACGACAGATACCGTTGAGAGCATTGCATAGAACGAATATCCAAACAGAGTTTGCGAATGCAAAGCCATAAAAGACTATACTCCAACAGAACATCGATATGATGATAATTTTTTTTCGGCCAAACCGGTCAGTAAAGAAACCACCGAAGAAGCCACCAAATGTCGCAGTCAATTGTGAAATACCGACTGCTAAACCAATCATAATTGGTGAGGCATGTAAATCATTTTGTAAATAAAGTGCTAAAAATGGTATCGTCATAAAGCTAGCTGTGCGGGCGAAGGTCGTACCACCGAGCAGCTGCCAGACGAGGGGGTGAAAATAATCCATAATAAAAACCTCCTGTATTAACATGCGTTTGCTTATGCTAGTATGAAGTGTGGAGTTAGTCTATAGTCAAGAGGAGTTTTTAACTTGGAGAGAAAAAACCTTAAAACCTTAAGTACAGGAGAATTTGCTAGTTATTTTGGGGTGAAAAAAGACACCTTGTTTTATTATGATAGAATCAATCTTTTTAAACCTGCCGGTAAACTTCCCAATGGTTATCGATATTATACCTACGATCAAATTAATACATTCTCAACACTCCAATCTCTTCGGAAAGTGGGAGTTTCGATTGAGGAACTAAAAGAATATCTTAATTCTCCCAACACTTACAAACTTGTTGAAATGGCAAAACAGCAGACAGTTCTGGTGGAAGAAGAAATTGAGAAATTAATTCAAATTCGTCGTTTCTTTAAGGGTATTATTTCAATGGAAGAAGAAAGAAAAAACGTTGAAGTTGGGAAGGTTTATATCCAAAAGACACAGAAAAAATCTATTTTCTTAAGCGATGTAAATTCGAAAAATAGCATGACCGATTTCGATTGGGTAAAACATTTTAGCAAGCAAATAGGCTTGTTTGTTCCTGCTCCTATTGGATCTGTGATAACAAGAGAGAGCCTGATTCAAGAAAGATATGAGGAGGTAGATCACTTATTTTGTTATAGTGATTTAGAAACAGGTCAATCAAAACCAGGAGGAATTTATGTCATATATTATCACCAAGGATCTTATAAAGATATTGAATCCGCATACCACAATATCACGGAATTTATCAAATCAGAGGGCTATGTTATTGAAGGAAATGCCTATGAAGATTACTTCTACAATCCATTAAGAACTAATAATAAGGAGGAATATCTTACTAAAATTAGTATACAGGTAACAAAGTGTTTAAAGAGTTAAAGCTATAATGTTATCTTTGTTTAGTAAAAATTAAAAATAGGAAAAACAATTGCAGCGAGTACTTTTAAAAAAAGTGATAAAAAGAGAATCGAACTTTATGTTTAGTAGGGCATACCCCATCATCAAGTTGAAATTTTAAAATACCCCCAAAACGAGAAAATTGTACGTTTTAATCTGGAGACGTCAATTTTCTCATTTTCGGGTATTTGCTTTTCTTAGCTTGATGGTGATGGGGTATGAACAGCTAATAGAAAATTATTACCCAAACCGTTTTCGGGATTTAGAGTATAAATTTACAAACGAAGAGATACGTGAAGAGACAGATGAGAGTTTTCGCTATCATGCTGTAGCGTACGTTACTGGTATTGAAAATGGCAAGAGAAGTGAAATGAAATTAAATTATGACATGAAAATTGTAAAGGTTAATAATTTATTCATGGTGTTAGAACAAAAACAATATGTACAATAAAAAAACCTCTAGAAGCAGAGGGACTTTAAAGATTTTCATTTTGTTGACCAAGTTCTTTTTGAGCAATGTATAAATTTCCTTGCTCAACTTGTTTCAGTGTATGAACAGAATCTCCTGCATATCCTTTTTCTGTTTTAACAGTTCTTTTTGAACGATTTGAATCTTGTTTTTTCATATAATAGACCACCCTTCCTTAAAAATAGACGAAAATGATGAGCACGAGTAATACAGCTGCGAAAATGGTAATGCCCATTAAAAAAGAAGTGTTTTTATATTTAGGTGGCTTATGTACATCTTGCCGATATCCAGGTGAAATTTCAGGGGCGAATTCTTCATCGAATGATTGTTTCTTTTGTTTTTCGTCCATATGTATCCACCTTTCTTTTTCATTATGTTACACGTTACAAGAAAAAATATGCATGAAGAAAACAGCCGCTATATCATTAGCGGCTGCTTTGCGTTGTATATTTTCTTTGTACTTGAAAGAGACGGATAAGCAGGAAGATTGCCCCAAATGCTAGACCGATAATAAGACCGATCCAATAACCTTTTGCTGCCCAGTCAGTATAAGTTGCTAACATGTAGCCAAGAGGTAGACCTATTACCCAATAAGCTATTAATGTCATAATTAAGGCAACATTTACGTCTTTATAACCACGAAGTGCTCCTTGTACTGGAGTTGCAATCGCATCTGAAATTTGAAATAAAATCGCGAATATAAGAAATTCTTTAGCTAAATGATGGACATTTGCATTTGTCGTATAAATAGAAGCAATTTCATCATCAAAGAAATAAAGAAGGATTGAATATAAAAGAGCGAAAGCAAGGGCTAACCCAATTCCGATAAATCCATATTGTTTCGCATTATTGTATCGTTTTGCTCCAACTTCAAATCCAACGGCTATCGTCATTGCCATTGCTAAACTTAAAGGAGTCATATATAACAAGGAAGCAAAGTTCATAGCTGCTTGATGTGCTGCTATTGTTGTCGTACTAAAATTGCTCATCATAAGTGTTACCGCAGCGAAAATACTCGTCTCAAAAAAGATAGCAAATCCGATAGGGACGCCAAGTTTCAGGAATTCCTTCCAGCTCGTAAAGGAAGGGCGGTATAACTGTTTAAAGATATTGAAAGAAGCGAAAGGCTCTTTCGTACGAATAATAATGACGGTAATAATTAAAATACACCAATATGTTGCTGCAGAAGCGATTGCCGCACCAACACCACCGAGTTTTGGAAAGCCAAAGTGACCAAAAATTAATAAGTAATTTAATACTACATTAATTGGTAATGATAGTAATGTAATAATCATCGTTGTTCGAGTTTTTCCTAATGCATCAATAAATCCACGTAAGACGGTGTAAGTAAATAAAGGGATAATTCCAATCGCGATAATACTTAAAAATTGTGCTGCAATACGTTCCACGGGTTCTTCTAATTGCATGCCATTTAAAATAGGTGAAACAGCGAAGAATCCGATAAGGATAACAACGAAACTAGCACAAATTGCTAAATATACTGCTTGTATGACAATGTGAGGAACGTCCTCCTTTTTCTTTGATCCAACGAGCTGTGCAACAATAGGAGTAGTAGCCATTAAAATTCCGGTTAAGCCGGTACTAACGGGAAGCCATATACTTGTTCCGATAGCAACACCCGCTAAATCAATAGGACTCGCATGTCCTGACATTGTCGTATCAAAAAAGCTCATCGCAAATAATGACATTTGCGTTACAAAAATCGGGAAAAAGAGTAATGAAAATTGCTTTAACTTTTGTGAGAATGAAGTAGTTTCTTTCATAAAATCCCCTTTCAACGTAAAAAACAAACTCTTATTATCATACAATTTAATCAAAAAATAGAAAAGAAATAAGCGTATACAACAAATAAAATCAATAAAAAAAGGATGCACTTTGAAAAGGGATAAGGTATTATGATAAGGTGTGAAAAAATTACATATTCGTTATTAAGGAGGCACTACTTGTGGCTGATTGGTTAATTGGTTTAATCATGGGTGCTGTTGAAGGGTTAACAGAGTTTTTACCAGTATCATCAACAGGACATATGATTTTAACAGGACATTTAATTGGATTTGAAGACGATAGAGCGAAAGTTTTTGAAGTTGTAATCCAATTGGGATCGATTTTAGCAGTTGTTGTTATATTTTGGAAACGTCTATGGTCATTAGTTGGAATAGGGAAAGTAACTGATGGACCATCGTTAAATTTATTACATATTATTATCGGGATGATTCCTGCCGGCATACTCGGCGTATTATTCCATAGTGCAATTAAAGAAGTTTTATTCGGTCCAGGACCGGTTGTTATTAGCTTAGTAGCTGGTGGTATTTTAATGATTGTTGCTGAGAAGTTTTCAAAACCAAGTACAGCAAGAACGTTAGATGAAATCACATATAAGCAAGCATTTACAATCGGAATGTTCCAATGTTTAGCACTTTGGCCAGGATTTTCTCGTTCTGGATCAACAATAAGTGGTGGTTTATTAGCACGTGTTTCGCATACAGCGGCAGCGGAATATACATTTATTCTAGCGGTGCCAATGATGGTAGCTGCAAGTGCCTTAGATTTAATTAAAAGCTGGGATATATTAAGCGCGGCTGATATACCATTATTTGCAACTGGATTTATTACAGCATTCGTTGTTGCGATGCTTGCAATTGTTTCATTCTTAAAATTATTAGGTCGTGTAAAACTAACACCGTTCGCTTACTACCGTTTCATTTTAGCTGCGGTATTCTATTTCTTCATTATGTAATAAAAAAACCTGCCGAAATCGGCAGGTTTTTTATTTTACTACTCTCTCAATCATGCTTTCCATTACATGTTCCCAAAGAGAAGTATCATCAGCTAATGTAGCACGGAAATTAGCATACATTTCTTTTTGTTTCTCTTCGAATGTTGGATCTTCTTTTTCAGGTAATGTAGCGCGCATTGAAGTTACTAATTCTTGTATTTTTGGAGCTCGTGGTCCAAAGACGGCTTGTTCATTTCCGTCTTTATCAATGAAAATAAAGATTGGAATCGCACGTGCTGTTCCGTTTGTTAAGTATTGATCCATTAATTCTAAGTTTTCATCGCGAATTAATAACCGCATATCAATATTTGCAACTTCAGAAATTCGTTTCATAACAGGTACACACAAAAGAGCATCGCCGCACCAATCAGCTGTTAATACGATAACACGCCAGCCATCATTTTGGCGTTCTTCTAATATAGGAAGTAATTCATTTGGAATTAAAAAATTATTGTAAATGTGTAGTAGCTCGTATTGGTTTACTTTCATTTCATTCACATATGTATCAAAGGACATACCTTTATCAGCCCATTGTAGTAAGTTCATAAGTAACACCTCTTTAGTATGATTTATTTTTATTGTACCAATTTTTATATAGAAAAGCTTGTATTCTTACTCTTTCTTATCACTAAATAATTTATTTAGTGTGTAAAGGAATAGTGCGACACATAATTCAGCTATGTTGGACATTTGTACACTCTCTATCCAGTCATCGGCGGTATGTATGACAAACCAATCTAACGTAATTTCAATTATAGAGAGCAGAGCAATTGAGAGCCAATTGGGCATACTTGTCATCATTGGATGTAGGAGCACTTTAAAGAAAATGAATATAAAATATGTAATACCGTCTAATAAAAGAATGAGTAAAAAAAAGAGTAGTAGAGCTGTTCTTGATGAATATTCTATACCTGTAATATGAAAGATTCCTACATATACAAAAAATATAAATGCAAAGAATATAATGAGAATAAGAATAACAACACTAATAATAATAGTCTTATCTTTTAGACTGAGATTAGAAAGTTTGTCTTCTTGACTCATTGCCCCAACTCCTTTTTCTGGAAAATCAATTTCATTGTACCATGAAATATCTATTAAAAAACTACGAATTACGGGGAAATAAGGTGACAAAAAGTAAGATTTCGTGTAAAATTATTAATAAGGTTTTTATTTAACTAAATTAAATAAAAGGGGCTGTCAAAGTTGTCTCAAAATCGAGAACAATTAATGGAAGAACTATCGACAAATGTTTTTGCAATGTTTCGCACGTTGCGTAATGATATTGGAAAAATATTTGGTGGTTACATACCGTGGAATGAGTTCATTGTCCTTAGAATATTGAACCGTACGAATAAAGAAATGGTCTCACGTGTAGCGAATGAGTTAAATGTGTCGAATAGTCATATTACAGCTGTTACAGAAAAATTAATTAATAAAGGCTTTGTAACTCGTTCACGTTCTACATCAGATCGCCGAGTTGTATATTTAGAGATTACAGAACAAGGGAAAGATTTAGTGGCGAAAATGGAAGGTGAGAAAAAGAAATATTTACAAGAAAGATTTTCCGCACTTTCAGAAGATGAAATGGATATAATGATATCTATTTCTAAAAAACTTATTTAAATAATTACAAATAAGAAAACGCTTACCTGATGAAAAAGAAGACCTTCCTCATATATGGAAGGTCTTCTTCTGTGTGTAATAGATGATAAAAAATAAAATGTGTATGAAAAAAGATAGAGCGCCATACTACTAATAAAGGAAGGAGGCGGAAATATGACGAATCGTAATGGTAGTCAAGGAAGTGGAAATCAAGGTTCACCAAAATCAGGGCAATTCCAGCAGGAGTTTAGTACTGAATTTGAAACGGGAAATGATAATAAAGGAAAAGAATATCGTTCGAAAAAAGGAGTGAAATGATTCACTCCTTTTTTGATTTAAGATGCTGCAGATTGATCCGTATTATATTTTTCTTCTGATTTTGCAACAATCATTGCACAAATTGCATCACCGGAAATATTTACAGCAGTTCTAGACATATCTAGAATGCGGTCAATACCGATAATTAAAGCAATGCCTTCTACTGGTAGATTTACTTGATTTAAAACCATCGTAAGCATCACTAGTCCAACACCTGGTACACCTGCAGTACCGATACTAGCTAGTACAGCAGTTAATACGACCATAGCTAATTGTGGTAATGTAAGTTCAACGCCGTATACTTGAGCGATAAATACAGTTGCTACCCCTTGCATAATAGCAGTACCATCCATATTAATCGTTGCACCTAGTGGTTGTACAAAAGAGCTTATCGCTTTTGGAACTCCAAGTTTTTCTTGGGCGGTTTTCATGGCAAATGGAAGGGACGCATTAGAGCTAGATGTACTAAACCCAATTGCCATTACCGGACCGAAATGTTTAAAGAAACGAATAATACTTTCTTTGGCTAGTACCTTTAATAAGCCGCCGTATACGAAGACACCGTGAATAATGAGTACCAACATAACGACAATCATATACTTGAACATCGCAGCGACGCCTGCAAGACCCATTTTACCAACGGACGAAGCGAGCAACCCGAATGTTCCGATTGGAGCTAATTTCATGACGAGATTAACAAGATACATCATTAATTCGTTGCCCTGTTCAAGTAATGAATGGACACCTTGAACTCGTTTTCCTAAAACAGCTAAACCGAGTCCGATCAATGCGGCAAAGGCAATAATTTGTAGCATGTTCC
Source organism: Bacillus sp. DB-2 (assembly GCF_003315125.1). Classification (NCBI taxonomy): domain Bacteria; kingdom Bacillati; phylum Bacillota; class Bacilli; order Caryophanales; family Bacillaceae; genus Bacillus; species Bacillus sp. DB-2. The sequence continues at coordinate 95,473 of NZ_QNRN01000007.1, forward strand.
CATCAGCCATCGCTTTTGCTGGATTATCTGGCACAATATTCAGCAATGTATCAACGAAAGATGTTTCAGTTTTTGCACCTTCATACTTAAGCCCGTCTGTTTTAAAGTTACCGCCAGCTCCTGGTTTTATGATAAGTGCAAATGTAACTGCAATAGAGATAGCGACAGCTGTTGTTACGAGAAAGAATGAAATTGATTTTAAACCAATTCTTCCAAGTTGTTTCGGATCTCCAAGACCAGCAGCCCCGAGTACGATAGAAATGAACACAACAGGAACAACTAGCATTTTAATGAGTCGAATAAACAATTGACCAAGTGGATTGAACACATATTGATTTAATGGCTCGAAAATGGATGGAGCAGCTAAATTTAAAGTGAGTCCAACGACTAGACCGAGAAATAATGCAATTAAGATTGCTTTTGTTTGTTTCAATAAAATCCCTCCTTGTTTTTGTAAAATTGCTTTCTAAATTAATTGTACCGAAAAAATACCTATTTTGACAATATTTTCTGAATATTTAGTATAAAATTGTCTATTTCAATGTATATAGTCCAGTTTTGCTGAAATATGTGGAAAGAATACATTTATGTGTTTGGAAAAAAAATAGACCATCACATGATGGCCTAGGGAAGGGGGACAATTTATGTCAATTTAATTAGGGATGGAAGCTATTCAAAGACACTGGGGAATGTCTTATAAATTAGGGAGGAACAGCTCCGATACATATACTATAAAAGGTGGATGTGGTCTAGATGTGAACATAGAGTGAAAGAGAGAGGGAGTTTTAAGTAAGAAGAAAGAGAGAATAAAAAAATAAGACCATCACATATAGGATGGTCAAGGGAAGGGGACAATTTATGTCAATTTAATTAGGGATGGAAA